>NZ_CP073136.1:309325-618650 GCF_023035675.1 Borrelia hermsii DAH
GAAAGACCAGCTACTATTCTATTCCTCTTTGCAAAAAAATAACTCTGTATATTCTCATAAGGCAAAGTCTCAGTAAGAACGCCTCCACCATTTTCTAAAAGACGAGTAACATATTTTCTATTTTGCTTTGGATAAATATTATCAATATCTGTTGCAATAACTGCATATGTTCTTTTTTTCTCATTAATTGCACCAAGATGTGCTGCAATATCAGCTCCTATTGCAAATCCAGATATTACTTCCACATGATTCTTAGCAAGATGCGATGATAACTCTTTAATCTTACCTATCAAAGGTATACTGATTTTTCTTGAACCAACAACAGCCCAAGACAAAGAATTAGAATCTGGAAGATTGCCCTTATAATAAATAGCAAACGGGGGATCATAGATCCTTTTAAGCTTTAAAGGATAATCCTTAGATCCAAGAAGCACAACCTTTGCACCTGTTCTATTAATAATTTCTTGTTGTAACTCTATTAATTTAATATCTGGAAGCTTATGAGTTTTCCTAAAATACCTAGATAAATAATTAGAAATATCTCTTAAACTTAACTTACAAAGCTCACTTAAATCAAAGTCATTAAAAATCCTAAGTTTTTCTTCACCTTTTAAAAACTTTAAATTATCAACATAAAGCAATTTGAACATAAAAACTACTTAAAATCATTCATTATTCTATCAACTCCCTCTATTTGCTCTTGAGTTGAAGCTTTATCCTTTGCCTTTTTATAAAACAACAAAGCATTATTAAAATCACCAAGAGAATAATAGTTTGCACCCCTCAACATAAAAAACTCAAAATAATTCTCTCCCATAGACTCAAGCCTACTTAAATATCCCTTAGCTTCTAACTGTTTATCAAGATCATAAACATACATAGTAGAGAGAGCAAAAATAGCTTCCTTAAAATCATCTTTAATGGAGATTGATTTTAAAAAAGAATTCTCAGCAAGAATGAAATATTCTTTGATTTTGTCTCTGGCTTTCATCCCCTTAGCTAAACTATAAGAAGAAACCCCTATATAAAAATGAGATAAATAATTATCTATGCCATGTTCTAAATTTTTATTAAAATACTCAATAGCAGGTCCATATTGACCAAGCTTAATAAATTCAAGTCCAATCAAACTAAAAAATCTAGCCTTTTTATCAATGGAATTTACTATTTTTAAAATATTTTGCTCTTCTTTATCAATAAATTCTTTATAAACTTCAATTTTTTCTAACGAACCACCACCTGCTAGCTCTATTTCTCTTATTCTAAGTCCAAGATTTACTTTTTCCTTAGATTCATCTCCACAAGATATAACCAAAAACAAAAATATTGACACCCATCTTTTCATTCAATTGTCGCTATTTTTTTTATTTAAATTTCTAAGAAATGTGGGAACATCAATATCATCTTCAAAATAATTAACGTTTTTTGACTTCGCTATAAAATTATCATTAGCCCCATAAACACCCCCCGAAGCATCCTGACTGCCTGACATCAAGCTATCAAATTCTTTTGAACTTAAAGTATTATTTTCAACAGCAACAGATAAATCTTTCTGCTTTTTAGAAGAAAAACCAGTAGCAACAACTGTAACATAAATCTCATCATCAAGGTTTGAGTTAATTGCATGCCCATATATTACGGTAGCTTCATCATCAACACTAGCAGTAATTATTCCCATAATCTCTTCAAGCTCAAGCAAAGAAAAGTCCTCACCCCCGGTTATATTAACAAGAAGACCTTTAGACCCTTCTATTCTAACCTCTTCAAGCAAAGGATTACTAATAGCAGAAGTAGCCGCATCAACAGCCCTATTCTCGCCCTTGCCATAACCAATACCCATTAAAGCATCGCCTTGTCCTTGCATAATACTCTTAACATCAGCAAAATCAATGTTAACTTCGCCGTGTTCAATAATAAGACCTGCGATTCCCTGCACACCCATCCTTAAAACATCATCAGCCCTCTTAAAGGCATCCTTAATTGTAGTTCGCTTATCAACAACAGTTAAAAGTTTTTGATTTGGAATAATGATTAAAGTATCAACAGATTTTCTTAAATTATTTATTCCCTGTTCAGCAAGTCGCATCTTTTTAGGACCTTCAAATTTAAAAGGCTTAGTAACAACTCCAACAGTTAAAATTCCAAGTTCTTTTGCCACTTGAGCAATAACAGGCGCAGCTCCTGTTCCAGTCCCTCCACCCATCCCAGCAGTAATAAACACCATATCAGCACCTGCTAGATGATTTTTAATAATATCAATATCTTCTTCTGCCGCAGCTTGCCCAATCTCAGGCCTCCCACCAGCTCCAAGACCCGCAGTAACCTTGGCGCCAAGAGCAATCTTTATTGGCGCAATAGAAGTTTGAAGAGCTTGAAGATCAGTATTTGCTACAATAAATTCAACATCTCTTACTCCATATTCAATCATACGATTAACAGCGTTGCTACCGCCACCGCCTGCACCAATTACTTTAAGAACCGTAGGATTTGTAGCAGAATCAAACCTTTTTGAATGACTATCAATAATATTATAATCTTTCATTAAACTTCCTCCATGACTGGTCAAAACCACTCCTTCAAAAACCAACCTTTCAATTTTGAAGATATTTTACTTTGTCTCTTAGATTTATTATTTCCTTTCTTTAATTTATTGAATTTTTGCTGTTCATGCTTATAAAGAACAAGACCAAGAGCTGAGGAAAATTTAGGATCAATATACTCCTCTCCAACCCCACTAATATTCATTGGAAATCCTATTCTTGATGGATATTTAAATATCTCTTCTGTTAAATTAGAAATACCGGGGAACAAAGCTCCTCCTCCAGTTAAAACAATTCCTCCATTAATCTTATTATAAAGCCCTCTTTTCATTACTTCAGCTTTTATTATCTCAAAGATCTCACTTAGCCTTGAATTAATTATTATAGCCAATTCTTTTCTACTTTTCTCTTGGGGCGGCCTGGTTCCAAGATTAGGAATAATAACACTCTCCATTTGACTCTCAAGGGCAGAAATATGAGCAACACCAGCTGTTACCTTAATATTCTCAGCAACATCCTCAGGCACCTTCCATACTTGCGCAATATCAAGAGTAACTCTATTTGCACCGATAGGAATGACTCCAGTATAATAAGGAGAACCATCAATATAAAGAATTATGTCAGTTGTACCTTTACCCATATCAACAAACAAAACCCCCATTTCCCTCTCTTCCTTAGATAAAGTAGCATAAGATGATGCCAAGCTTCCAAGCACAACTTCATCAACAGAAAAGCCAGCACGATTTACACATCTAACTAAATTCTGACTCGAAGAACTAGATCCCGTAATGATATGCACTTCGCCCTCAAGGCGAATTCCCATCATATCTATTGGATTCTTTATATGAGGAATTCCATCCACAATAAATTCTTGAGGAATTACATGTAAAATTTCCCTATCCATCGGGATCACAATTGCCTTAGCAGCTTCAATAACACGCTCAACATCTTCATTATCAATCTCCCTGGTTTTTGAATTTATTGCAACAACCCCACGAGAATTAGTACCCTCAATGCTACTACCCGACATAGAAACAGAAAGAGTGGCAATATCACACCCAGAAATAAGTTCAGCAGCCTCAATAGAATTAGAAATTGAATCAAGTGCCGCTTCAATATTTATAAGAACTCCTTTCCTCACACCTCTTGATACACTAGTGCCTATGCCTACTATTTCCAACTGATTATTCAAATTCACCTCAGCTACAACAGTACAAATTTTTGAAGTTCCAACATCCAGTCCTACTATCAAATCCCTAGACACTAATCTTCTCCTAACAAAATGATATCACCGCTTCTTAAATCAACGGTATCAGATCTTCCCTTAAGTAAATCAGATATCATGAATACTTTATGCATTGCGCTTATTAAATCCATATCCGTTGTTATTAATATCTTATTATATATATTTTTTATATACAAAAAAATCTTGTAATCATAAAAATTCAACTTCAAAAAACTAATTTCCGATATTAAATTATACAAAGTATCTTGATTTATTTTAACATAGTTAAGGTTCTTTATAATAGCCAGCATTCTATCCTCTAAACAATCACCAACTTCATTGCCATTTAAATTCAACCCACTAATTATAGGTAAATCATAAATTAAATCTTTACATTTCTCCAAAATTACACCGTCTGAAGCAATAAAATAGTAAATAAAACTACCATCAACATTCTCATAAGCAGTAACTATAGGAACTCTTTTCTCAATATTAATGCTAATCGTATTAGGAAATTTAAGTTCTACTCTCACATTCTGTACTCTTAAATCTCTCTTAATATTTCTTTCATAAATACTAACATCAGCATCATAATAATAAGTATTAGGCTTAATTCCTGAAATACTTAATATATCTTCCTTGGAAATATGAATATTATCATTAAAAGTAATGTACCTAATTAAAAAATAAGGGGAAATAAAAATAACAAAAATAATTTCAAGCAATATAAAAGAAATTATTATATAGATATATATAATCAAAAATTTTCTATAAATCAACATAAATTTAAGATTAAATTACCATTTTGATCAAATTTTAGACTATTTACCTTCAATATCTCTAGAAACATTTGCAATAAGCCCAGAAAGCGCCATCGTAACAACAATAGAAGAACCACCTGATGAAAAGAATGGTAAATTTATACCCGTAGGAGGCAAAAGTCCAATTGCAATTAAAATATTCATAATGCTTTGAAGGAAAATTGTAAGACTTGAAATAAATGCAATAAAAAACCTAAATCTGGTTTTAGCAAAAATGGCAACAAAATACCCAAAATAAAAAAATAAAAAAAATAACATAATAGCAAGACAAATCCCCAAAAATCCTAATTCTTCTCCAAGCACAGAAAAAATAAAATCTGAATTAGCCTCTGGAAGTCTACCAAGCTTTATCTCACCCATTCCAAGACCTCTCCCCCCAAGGCCACCACTCTTTAAGGCATTAAGTGATGCAATTATTTGATACCCTTTTCCTAAAGGATCATCATAAGGATTTAAAAATGCGAAAATTCTAGCAACCCTGTAAGGTTCAAATATTAAAAAAAGCATAGAAATTGGAATAAAAGTAAACAAAATAGCAAAAATATATCCCAATGATATTCCAGAAACAAATAAAACAATAAAAAAAAGAATAGCAAAATAAATAGCCGTTGAATAATCATTTTGTAAAATTATGAGCAACCAAAAAATACCAAAAATTAACATGGGCTTGAGCCAATAAGAAATATTATTATCTGACTTTAATTTAAACTTACTCAAATAACTTGCAAGATAAATCGTAAAAGATACCTTAAAAATCTCTGAAGGCTGAATACTAATGCCTTTAAAAAAAATCCACCTTTGTGCTCCAGAAACACTAGGAGAGAAAAAAGTTGCTAAAACTAATATAAACGTTACAAGTAATACAATAGAAACAATTTTTTTTAAAAAATCTAAAGAAATCCTCTCAAAAACAAAAAATACAATAAAACTTAAAAAAAGATACTTAAGACGCATCAAGAATAAAAAATTAGGATCTCCTGTAAGTTCTAGACTTAAAAAAAATGAAGATGTATAAAATACAATAAGACCATAAGCAATAAGTGAACATAAAATAAGTAAATAACATTTTCTAAGAGAGACTTTCTCCACAAACATAACGACCAATCTAAACTCATCTAATTTTAAGAGTACTTAAAGCTATTATAGCAAATATTAAACCTATTATCCAAAATCTAATAACAACCTGTGTCTCAGACCACCCAAGCTCCTCAAAATGATGATGAAGTGGCGCCATTTTAAACACCCTTTTCTTAGTCTTCTTATAAACTGCAACTTGAATAATTACAGATAAAGTCTCAAGCACAAAAACTCCTGCAAGAATTGCAAAAAGAATCTCACTTTTTAAGATTAAAGCTGTCATTCCAAGAACTGCTCCTATTGAAAGACTACCAGTATCACCCATCATTATTTTGGCAGGATACGCATTAAACCATAAAAATCCAAAACTACCCCCAAGTAAAGCTCCAAGAAATATTACAAGCTCTTCAGAACCTTTAATATTTGGAATATTTAAATAAGTTGCAAAATCCACTCTACTTGTAAGATATGCAATTATTACTAGCGCTCCTGTTACAACAATACTAAGTCCAATAGCAAGTCCATCAAGTCCATCTGTCAAATTAAAAGAATTAGACGCTGATATTAAAATAAACATCCCAAATGGAATATATAAAACCCCCAAATCTAATTTGAGAGACTTAAAAAATGGGAAATAAATTATACTAATATGCTCTCCGCCAAAATAATAAAGCATAGTAACTGAAATACAAGAAAACAATATCTGCCCATAAATCTTAAACCGAGGATTAAGCCCATCTGCATTTTTTCTCTTTATTTTAAGCAAATCATCCATAAATCCCAAGCATGCAAAACTAATCATGACAAAAAGCACAATTAAAAAATAAACATTCCAAAGATTAATCCAGAAAAATAAAGAAACTAAAACACAAAAAAAAATAAGAATGCCTCCCATAGTAGGAATTCCCATCTTTTCACTTAAATGGCGTTTTGGTCCATCTTCCCTTAAGATTTGATCTAGTTTTAATTTCTTAAGTCTTAAAATAATAAATGGGCCAAAAATTAAAGCAAGCAAAAATGCAAAAATAGTAGCATAAGCGGTTCTAAACGTAATATAGTGCAACAATCTAAGTCCTAAAAGATCAAACATATCTCCCCCATTAATCCTTAAAGATAGTCAAGCACCCTTTCAAGTCTATTTGATCTTGACCCTTTAATAGCAATAAAACATCCAGACTCCAAATTATTCACAAAACAATCAATAAAATCCTCAAAATTACTAAAATAACATAAATTGTTTAAAGATAAATTTTCACGTCTTTTTACTTCTTGAAATTCTTCACCAATTAAAAATACTTTATCAAAATTCATTAAGATAACTTCTCGCATAGCTGTTTTATGTGCTTCATACGCAAATTTTCCAAGTTCTTTAAAAGAACCAAGAATAATAAATTTTTTACCCTTAATCTCAAAATCTAAAATCATCTCCTTTAAAGCCATAAATGAACCTAAATTACCATTATAAGAATCATTTAAAACCAAATAATCCTTTACTCTTAAAAGCTCTGCTCTACCCTTTTGGAAATCAGCATTCAGCAAACCATTACGAATCTCATTTTCGCTCATTCCAAGCAATAAAGCCAGATTAATGCAAGATATTGCATTAAAAATGTTATGCTTACCGGGCAATAAAATAGAATAATCAAATCCTTTATAAGTAAAATCATAAGAAAATTTATCATTTAAAAATGCAAATGACTTAATTTGAAGACTATTGAAATCAAAATAAAAAATATTAATCTCTGGACTAATAGATTTAGCTATTTCTCTTAAACGCGAATGATAAGGACAACTCTCATTTAAGATTACCATCTGAGTACTCTTAGTAATTATTTCACTCTTCTCAGAAGCAATCATCTCTAGATCTTCAAAAGCCTGCATATGAGCATAACTTATATTTGTTACAATAACGATTTCAGGCTCTAATATTTCAGAAAGAAGATTCATCTCTCCAACATAGCTGATCCCAACCTCAAAAACAGCATACTCTTCATCCCCCTCAGTTCTTAAAATACTCAGAGGCAACCCAATATCCGAATTCAAATTTCCCCAAGTCTTGCAAGTTTTATATCTCTCTGACAATATGCTGTAAAGCATTTCTTTTGTTGTGGTCTTTCCATTACTACCAGTAATAGCTATTCTCTTAAAATTCGTTCTTTTAATAAAATGCGCTGCCAAATTTTGAAGACACATGACTACATTACTAGTGAGCAAAAAAACCAAGCTCTCATCCTTATTTAAATACTCAACACACAAATGCTCATAATCCTTAGAGCAAACAAAACATTTAACACCAATATCAATTAAATATTCAACAAAAGAAAATCCATCTACCCTATCACCTTTGTACGCAAAATAAAGACTAGCTCCACTATTCTCATCATTTATCTCACGACTGTCAAGCGAATAAAATGATACTACTCTTTGCATACTGCTTAAATAACCAACAAATTTAACATCGCCTAAAGAATCTAAAATGTCTTTAATTTTTATATGCACCAAACACCCTCATAACTCCTATCGTTTAATAATATTTATATCCTTATTATCCTTTTTTTCTAAATTCAAATAATTTTGACTAAGCTCTTCTATCCTATCAATACTTTGAAGTTCATATATTACGGTTAATAATCTAAGGTTTTCATCAATAATATTACTTTGCTCATCATTTAAATCATCAAATTCGCGCAGCTTTACAACATATCTAAAATTAAGATAAATATTTAAGCATATTACAATTGTTAATATCAAAATCAATAAACAGTACAATCTAACTTCAATTCTTCCTATCTTACTCATATAACTTTCTTATGGCTCTAAGCTTAGCACTTCTTGAGGCATTATTGCATCTCTTCTCTTCAAAGCTTGCAATTATAGGCTTTTTAGTAAGTATACAATATTGTTCTTTACTTAAACCTTTAAAAAACTCTTTTACAATTTTATCTTCCAGTGAATGAAATGTAATAATAGCCAAGATCCCATTCCTTGATAAGCTTCCTACCCATAACGGCAAGCTTCTCTTTAAACGAAAAAGCTCATCATTAACATAAATTCTTAACGCTTGAAAAGTTTTAGTTGCTGGATTTATCTTAAGCTTTATTCTAGGATACGCTTTACTAATTATACCCTGAAGCTCTCTTGAAGTTTTTATTTTCTTAATCTTTCTATATTCCAAGATAGAACTAACAATTCTCTTAGAATAATGTTCACCACCAAACTCATAAATTAAGTTTTCAAGTCTTACCTTATCAAAAGTATTGACAATATCATAAGCACTAAGACCCCCAGCACCAGGATTAAGTCTCATATCTAATCTTTCATCTTCAAAAAAAGAAAATCCCCTACCACTCATTTTGTAATGAAACATAGAAATGCCAAGATCAGCTAAAATAAAATTGGCTTTACTACTTAAAGAATATTCACTAAAGAAATCATCAAACCAAGCATTAAAATATGAAACCTTTCCCTTAAATTCTACAAGAAACTCTTTTGCCCTATTTAAAATAATATCATCCCTTTCAATCCCAATCACACTTATGTTTTGATATTTCCTCAAAACCGCACTTGAATGACCACCTTCCCCAAGAGTGCAATCAACAAAAATAAATCCATCATTTACATATACAATCTCTAAAAGATTAATAATTTCATCAAGAAGTACAGGGGTATGAAAAATATTACCCATTAAGTGTAAACCTATAAGTTAAACTATTCTCGGTATTATAAACATCTCCATATTTGATCTTAATTTCGTTATGACCGCTAGTAAACTCAAGATTATTTATCTCAATATTCCCACTATTTCTTTTTATATTAAAAATATCCAAATTATAATTCTTATCTCCAGAAACAACATATGAATTATCATCTAAAGATATGCTTTGAAAATCAGCACGAAAAATACTGTTATTATTTAGGAATACTTCAAAATAATAAATACCATTAAGGGCTTTGGAAGCATTAACATCCTTTTTTGAAAAATTTAAAACAAGGCCATAATTACCCAATTCCAGATCCACATCCCCTTTTAACTCAAACATTGTATCATCCTTGCCTTTTAAAAAGATATTACTTAAAAAAAAGGAAGAATTAATATTTAGATTATTTTTATTCTTTATCACAAATAAAGGATTAACTATCTGTCCACTATACCGATCAACAACTACTACATCAAAAACTTTATTATCATTTAAAAAAACTTTCTCATTCTTGTATACAAAATCACCAAAAAACTCCAAATTAAGACCTAAATCTTTATCAAAAAGAATCAAAATACTCCCATCATATTCATTCGTCTTATTCCTGGAATACAAAATTTTATAATTATTTGAAAAAATAGAAAAGTGTGTATCTAAGGCTCGTAATTTTATACCAATATTCAAAGTATCATCTTTTGATTCTCCAAAATCACTCACCAAATCAAACTTCTCATCCTTGCCAAATTCCAAAAACGCATACAAATTAGAAAAACTAAAGAAAAAAAGAAAAGCAATTATCATTATAACTACAGCCCCAAATACTTTAAATCACTATCATTATTAAAATATAAAATTCCTTCATCAAATTCAACATATGAATTTATCCTATCTTTAAAAAAGATATTATCAAATAACTTATAAGAATCTACAGAATAAGTCCTTATATTGATTATACTACCATTCAAATCATAAAAATATATTCTATATACTCTAGAAAAAGAATCATACGAGGCTTTTAAAACAGAATTTTTATTGTAAACTCTAAAAGTTTTACCACTTTCAATATTAAATATTAAAAATGAATCTACAGTTTCAACAAACAAATTATAAAACTTATCAATCTTAAAAAAAGGATTAAAATCTTTAATCTTTAAATTATTCAAATAGAAAACCTGATTATATCCATCCTCCAAGTTAATCACCTCCAGAGAATATTCCTCATTCTCTCTTAGAATACATAAATATTTATTATCTAAGCTTAACTTAACGCATATAACTGGCAAGCCAATACCCAACAAATCACCACTATAAACCATCTTCCCACGCTTATAAACATAAGTCTTGCCATCAGAGAGTCCTAAAGCCAAAATATCATCATTATAATCAATACTTAATATTGAAGCTATAAACTTGAGAGATAAAATCTTGCTTCCATCTGCCCCATAAACTTCTAAAGCCCTATATAAATTATTTAAAGCAAAAATAACATTATTCTTTGTAAAAACAAAATCTTTATATGCCAAAGAAAACAAAAATTTATTTGTCTCTTTAGAAAATACAGAATAATTATTTTTAAACCTGTTAAGCACATAATAATAGTCTGAAAAACTTACTAAACGATCACTTATAACATGATAATAATGTTTATTTTGATCTAAATTTAAAATTTGATCTTTAATAAAAACATTATTCCTTGGAATAATATCAACTAAACTATAAGACCTCTTGAAGTGACTAAACTTATAAAAGGTCGAAATATCAATCGTTGACCTCAAAAGAGAATCAACTAAAACTATGAACATCAATAAAAAAATTACTAACAAAAAAAATTTGATTTTTCTAAATTTAGTTAAATTTTCTTTATAAAAATCCACACTTATTAACGTCTCCCTCTCCCAAGCTCACTTATTCTTGCCTAAATCTGACTGAAATTTAACAGACCAAACTTCATGAAATTTTGCAAACTTCTCAGCTATTTCCTTTTGAGAAGTAACAGTAGCTAAAATTTTTCCGGCCTGAATGTAATTTAAAATCTGCTCCGAGAGTCCATAAGCTCCACTTGCTTCATATCTTGATCTTAACAGAAATGCGCCTTCTTCTAAGAGCTCTAAAGATTTAATCAAATGAGCTAATTGAACCTTATAAAAAGGACTCTCAATAACTAAATTTTTTGAAAAATTCTTAAAATCAATGAAATTTTTAGCCAAAACAATAAATTTAAGATAAATATCTTCTAAAAAATGAATTGATTTAGAATCACCCTTGCTAAAATACATTCCCAAATCAATAAGATATCCCAACTTCTTAATAATCAAAAATCGCTCTTCAGGGTTTAAATTAATCACAGACTTGGCAGCCATAAGTTCGCCAACAGAAATAAGTAAAACAGGACTTACAAATGATGAAAAGCTAGAAATAAAATTAAAAAGATTTGTTCGAAAATCATAGTTAACCTTTAATCTAGGCCTTGTATAAAAATAATTTAATGACACAATATAACTTAGAACATTTAAATTTAAATTAATAAAATTAACTGTTACACTTGAATCCCGTGCAAGTCTACCGGACTCCTTTATATTTTTTATGTCGTTTAAAGTTTGCAAAATAAGATTATCAATAAACAAAATTTTTTGATAATTTTCATTATGCACTAAATCCATAAATACCCACTTATCACCAAGTATTACCTTTTCAAAAGCTCTTCAGCATGTCTAAAGCTAATATCATTAATGCTCCCACTAAGCATTCGGGCAACTGCTAAAGCACGGTCATTGCCCAACAATAAAGAAGCCTGAACAAAAGTCTTATCTTTAATACATTCTTTCTTTACTAAAATATGATAATCTGAAAGACTTGCAATATTGGCAAGATGAGTAACAACAATTATCTGCATATTCTCTGACAGCTCCTTTAAATACTTGCCTAAATCCACCCCAAACTCACCACCTATTCCAGAATCAATCTCATCAAATATAATAAGCTTATCCTCACCTACATTCTGAACACTCTTAATAGCTAACATTATTCTTGAAAGCTCGCCCCCTGACGCAATTCTATAAATCGGTTGGACTTTTAAACCAATATTACTAGAAATTAAAAATTCTACTTCATCCATACCTGTTAATTTAATTTCCCCTTCAGAAACTGACACAAAAAACTTTGCATCACCCATATTAAGCTTATGCAAAATCTTAGTTACTTCAGATGCAAAACTCAAAGCAACAGTTTGCCTAATACCTGAGATATCAAATGCCAATTTTTTCACCCTCTCAAACAAATCTTTTAACTTTTGCTCTTTCCCTAGCCTTTCAGTCTCAAAATTAAGTGACGAATTAATAATCTCATCACATCTCTTCCTCAATGCCATGACATCCTCAAGGCTTGGTCCATATCTTTTCTTAAGACGAGAGAGATCATACAAGCGGCTTTCTAATGATTCAATTTCCTTCTCATCATAGATCTGGTCAAAAAGATACCTACTATAAGCTTGACCAATATCCTCAAGTTCATAGTAAGAATTTTTAAGACGATCTTCAAGTTCAAAATAACTATTATTCATTCTTGAGAGATACTCAGCATCACAAATCACCTTTTTTATCTCACTTAAAGCAGAACCACTATCATTCAAACTTAAAACATCCTTTAAACTTAAGAGTGCATTGCATAAAGATTCATGATACTTAAGTTCATCTAACTTGATCTTTAAAATCTCTTCCTCACCTATCTTAGGACTAAGAAAATCTATCTCATCAATTATTTTATCACATTCCTCCCTACTATCTTTATGCAATTTCTCTTTTGAAGCAAAATCATCAAAAATCTTTAAGCATTTAATGTATGCTTCATAAGCCAATTTATATTCTTCCAATTGAGTATTTAAATTAGCATAATTATCCAAAATTTTCAGATTATTTGAGGGGTTTTTCAAAATTAAATACTGTTGATTTTGAGAATGCACCTCAATCAACATACTAAAAATTGACTTTAATACGGCACTAGAGATTGGTTCATTATTAATGTAATAATTACTCACAAGAATGTCTGAAGACTTAAATATAATTATTCTCTTTATAACAATAAAACCTAAAGCCAATATACCTTTAAAAGACAAATAATCCCTAACATCGTCATTTACCCTAAACTTAGCAAGTAAAACACACTCCTGCTCTCCATCAACAATTATATCATTCTTAATCTTTCCACCAAATAAATAATAAATTGATGACAACAATAAGCTTTTTCCACTTCCAGATTCACCCGTAAGTGCTACCAAGCTTGCACTTAACTTAATGGACACCTCTTTAATTAAAACAAAATTTCTTATAAAAAGTTCAACTAACATATAAAATTTAAAAATAAGTTATTATAAAAGCCATACCTTATAATAACTTATTTTTAAGCCTTCTAACAAAAGTATCTGTACAAAATGATGCAAAACGCAAACTTTTATTATCAAGTCCCAACTCAAAAACAATATCAACCCCGAATGTACCAATATTAACACCATCAACGAAAATTGATGCTGAATTTAACGCATATCCTTTCTGAAATGAAAGCGACAACTTACTCCCGCTTGAAAAAATAAAAGAACGATTATAAACAGAATGTGGAGAAATAGGAGTTAAGATAAAAGCCCTAAGATCTGATTCTAAAATAGCGCCACCTGCTGAGAAAGAATATCCGGTTGAACCTGTTGGGGTTGCAAATATTATTCCATCACTCCTATATGATAGAAAATCTTCCGAATTAACCCTAAGACTTACATAAATCAATTTATTAAGAGCACTAGAACGAATAATTACATCATTTAAAGCATATTTAGTAAATATATTATTTCCATTCTCATAAGCACTAATACTAAGCAAATATTTTTTATGAATAAATAAAGAATTATTGAAAAATTTATCTATTACTTCTTTAAAATCTCTGGGTTTTATGTCTGCTAAAAATCCTACTTTGCCCAAATTTATTGAAATAATTGGAATATCAATATCATTTTTCAAAAGCAAGCCACTAGCCAATAAAACTGTCCCATCTCCACCCAAAGTTATTGCAAAAATCAAATCAGCCTCGGTTAATACTTCTGAAGATTTATTAATCCCTGCAAATAAGCTTAAAACACCATATTTATGTTCTAGATATTTTTGTATTTCACAAGCAAGCACTTCAGCATCTGAATTTGAATAATTTACGTAAATTAAAACTTTACTCTTCATTGCTCTCCTTATATGGAATCCTTTCAAATTCACTCTTGTCAAATATCCGTTCAATATCAATTAAAATTAAATATTCACTCTCAAAATTTTCCTCATTCTCAATTCTAATAACACCGGATATGTACTTTCTATCCAAAGTTTGCAAGGTCGCAGGAGGTTCCTGCACCCTCGATACATCAAAGCTAATAACTTTTAGAACTTTATCTACAAATATTCCTAAAAGCTTATCTTTAATATTCACTATTAAATAACCTGTTAAAAGCTTATCTTCTTCTGTTGCATAAACAGAAGGGATTTTAAATCTAATATTTAAATTTATTAAAGGAATAACATTTCCTCTAAGATTATAAATACCCGTAATATAATTAGGAACATTGGGTATTGCATATATACCTTCCAAAGGCACTTTAATTACTTCTCTAATATGCTCTATTGCAACCCCATAACTCTCCTTGCCTATTTTAAAACATGCAACTTGCAAATGAGACTTTTTTTCTATAGCTTTTTCTTTTATAAACATATCCCAACACCCTTAAAGTAGCTTAAATATTTGTATCCAATTTAATAAAATCTTTAGATAAAAAATAAATTTCAAAAGAATTTTTCCGAACAGCTTTAGGCCTTATTTTTTTAACAAGCTTAAAACACCTCTTAAGCTTATAAAAAAGCTGTTCTTCCTCGCCTCCTTGAAAAACCTTAAGTAATAAATTCCCACCTCTTATCAAGATCTGGGACGCCAATTCAACTATTCTCATATTTAAATTAAAAGAATTGCTTGTATCAACTAATCTATTACCAGTAGTCTTAAAAGCTGCATCACTTATAATTAAACTATAAGGTGCAAAAGTTTTGATCTTTTCAAAAACCTCATCAATATATATATTACCCTTGATAAAATAAAAATTATTAGTAAAATTAAGATTTATGTCATTAAGGTCAACTGCAACGAGCACTCCATTTTTAAGCTTATTATAAGCATATTGAGAAAAACTGCCAGGAGACGCCCCAATATCCAATATATTGCCAGAAGAGAACAAAGAAAATCTCTGATCAATCTCGATTAACTTATAAACAGATCTAGCAAGATATCCTTCTTTTTTAGCTTTTTGTGAATACTTATCAACAACATTATACATATTGATTCTCTTCAATACACTCAATCATTATACTTTTTATTATAATTATTATTATGCAAAATAAATCATTTTTGGATAAGATCGAAAAAAATATTAATTATATATTCTCAAAAGATCACTTTCTCAATTTATTTAAAGATAAAGATTTAAAGCTAAAACTTAATATACAAGAAAGCACAATAAAGACCATTAAAGCCCCAGCTATTGAAATAATAAATAGAGGGGGAAAGAGAATAAGACCAATGCTAATGATTTTACTAGCATATGCACTAGGATATAACAACAGCAATACCAAGAATCTATACAAACTAAGCATGCTACTTGAATTACCTCATTCTGGAAGTCTAATTATTGATGATATAGAAGATGGTGCCATTAAAAGAAGGGGCAAGCCTGCTATTCACTTGATTTACGGACTAGATAATAGTATTAATACAGCAAATTTAATTTACTTTCTGCCTGCAAAATTAATACAAACTGCAAATTTAAAAACAAGTCAACAACTATTAATTTATGAAAATTTCTTCACCACTCTCTCAAATCTTCACCTAGGACAAGGAATTGACATCGCATTTCATAATGGAACATATATTCCAAACGTCGAAGAATATATATCTTTAGTTGAACTTAAGACAAGTTCACTTTTTGGAATGGCTGGATTTTTAGCTGGAATACTTACAAACAATGAAAATAAAGCAAAAAATCTTTACAACACATTCATGAAGCTTGGAACCTGTTTTCAAATAATAGACGATATTAAAAATATTAAAGATGGAATTAATGGCAAAGAATTTGGAGATGACTTAATTGAAGGGAAAAAAAGTCTGCCCATAATATATTTTTTAAAAGAGAAACAATTTGATAGGCAAATCATTCAAGAGTTAAGCAAAATTAAAAATAAACCTATAGATGAATCAAGAGAAGAAATATTAAAATTTAGCAATATGATCAACTCATCAAGTGCCATACAAGCGGCCTCAACTCTTGCAATATCGTACCTTAATAAATTTATAGAAGAGTTTAACTCATACGCATTGATCAACAAATATAAAGATATGATAATGGACATTGTAGAGAAAATAAAAGAGGAAAATTTATGAAAAAATATGCAATAATTCTAGTCTGGATGAACATCATTGCTCCTATTTATGCAACAATTCCTACAGAAGATATAAATAGCAATAAAATAATAGATGAGCTTTATACAAAATCAATATTACTCAAAGAGCTAAAAAAATATAACCAATCTAAATCATTATTAATGCAAATTATAAATAAAGATCCAAAACAAGTTGATGCATATTTACTGATTGCAGAATTAGAATACTTGATGAATAACTGGTTGCAAGCAATAGAACAAACAAAAACTTATCTACAAATAATTGATTTTAAAGATACAAAAAATTACCTTGATATTTCATGGGCATATTTTCTCATTGGAGAGTCAAGAAACTCAATGGACTATATAATTCAATTTATTCAAGATAATAAAGAATTACTAAATACTAACATATACATATTAATTGACACTATCTTAAAAAAAGGATTTTACCACTTCATACAAGATGAAGATTTAATGTTTAATCTAATAATTACTACTATTTTTCAAATAGAAACATATGATGACACCATATTCACAATTTTTCTAAACAATTTAGCTATCATCAAACAAATTCCTTTTTATGAATTTAATAAAATTAAGATCAAAGACCTAGAATTACAAATTAAGACCTTAAAAAAGATTAAAAACTCAATAAATGGTATTACTAAAATAACTTAGTTTTTCTAAAAAGTGCAACAAATATATTAATTAATATAGCCATATAAAAGGGCAATGAAAGGGCAAAATAAGAATTAACATAATCTTGAAAATTGAAAAACTTGTATTCAATAAATATCATCAAAAATGCACTTGGAAAAATAAGCCAAGGATTTGCAAATGCAATATATAGTATACAAATAGCAAGCCAACCATTATTTAATCCCAAATCATAAGAATAAACATTAAAATTTATAGCAAGAAATGAACCTGCAATACTTGCAGATATTACGGAAATAAAAATAGCAAAAGACCTAAAGTAATTACTAGTTTGCTCACCTAATATATTCTCATAATCACTTGAACGAATAAACTCAAAGACCACTCTAACTCTTGAATAATTTATTGCATAAATACTAAAACTTAAGAAAACGAAAAAAAATATAATAAAAAAAGTAACAGCAAAATTATTGGAAATATTTAAACTAAATCCTGGAATAAAATTGAAATTAGCTTTCATCAAAAGCCTAACTAAAAAATAACACAATATGTTAATTCCTATACCTGTTATAAAAATATTATAGCCATTTCTTACAAGAAAAGATAAAAAAACCCCAAAGATCAAACTAATAAAAATCGTCATAACAACTGCAACAAATATCCCATATCCCAAATAAATAAAAAGAGATGTCAAAAAAACAGCTAAAAAAGAAATTCCTTCAATAGATATATTTAAAAGTCCTACTCTTTCGGTATAAAGAGCTCCAAGTGCCAAATATGCGAATATTATAGAATGCACAAAAATAGCAAACATTTATTTTCTACCTGAATTAATTAAAAACAATGAGATAAAAATCGAAAGAGCTTGATATAAACCAATAAATTCAAATTTAAACGAATAATTGATTTTAAGATAATTATTAAATTCATTCAGCATTGCAAAAAACAAACTAAACCACAACACATACACATAATTAAATCCTGAAACTACAGCAATAACAAATCCATTCCAACCAAGTCCAGAAGTTAAGCCTAGAAATAAATAATTCTTAAAAAAAATTAAAAATATTGAACCCACAAGACCATTTAAAAAAGCACTGGTAAATACTGTAAAAAACTTATACTTAAACTCATTAATACTAAAAAATTTGCTTAGCGGCTTTCTATCGCTCAATATCTCAAGTTTTAATCCTAAAATAGTTCTCTTATGAATAAATACATAACATCCCCAAACCAAAATACTAAATAAAAACAAATATGGGAAAGCAGTATCAAGAGCAAATATCTTATCAATACTCTTTGTCTGATTTAAAAGTCCATTTGAACCTAAAAGCTTTGATATAAATCCATCAACTAATCTCTGATTTCCATAAGACATCAAAAGACCTGTAAGCATTCCATTTACTCCACAAAAAAATGTTAATAAAAAAGGCATAATGCCTATTATACCAACTAAAAATGAGCTTAAAATCATTATTAATACAAAATTAAAGTATGTAAGCCCACAAAATTCACAAAATACATATGATAAAAATGCTCCAAAATAAACTTGCCCTTCATCACCAAGAGTCAAACTGTTACTCTTAGCACAAGTTGAAATTCCTGTTGCAATTAATAAGAGCAAGATAAAGTTCCACAACATCACTTTCATATAAGAAAAACTAAAAAACCCATCAAAAAAATAGCTAATACCCAACACACTCAGCGAAAATATTAACAAAATATATTCCCTTTTAAATGCCCTCATATAAATAACATTTCCTTTAAAATTGCTTTGTTGATATATTCCCTTTTTAATCTCAATACAACCTCACCGGCCTTTATTGCTAAAATATCATCAGATAAAAGAAGTAGTTCATCTAAATTAGGAGTAATTAATAGTACAGGTTTTTCATTAGAAAAATGACGAATAAAATTAGATATCTCACTATATGCCCTATAGTCTAGATTACTAAGGGGTGAAAAACAAATTAAAAAGCTCTTTGTAATATATTTTTCTCTAAAAAGAGCAAGTTTTTTTAAAGTTCCGCCAGAGAATGCTAAAGATTTAGAATAAAAAGTCTTTAGTATCTTACTCTCACAATATTCCATATCATTTTTAAAAAATTTTTTAAGCTTATTAATAGTAGATTGCTTAATCAAAACTTCATTTTCAAAACTCATTATCTTGGCTAAAAAACTATCCAATATAGTCGTATTATCAGAAAACAAATTGCCAATTCCTAAAGGTAAAAATCCGGCCTTAAGCTCATAAAAATTAATATATTCATATCTATGCCCATTCATTTTTATGCACCCTACAAATGGAATCTTACCTAAGAATAATTTTTCCCATGTTTTTATTGCTGCCTCTTCTGCAATAATTCCTAAAACTCCTCTCTTCTTCAGAGAAAAACTAATATCATACTTCCAAAAATCTTCAAAAAATAAATTAAATTTTATCAAATCTTCATTTGGCTCACCACGCCTAATACTTGTAGAAATAAACTTATCAACAGGGATTTCAAGCTTGCTAAGCATTACTTCTTTATTTGTTGTTCTAAAGCATTTCCCATCTTTTAAAATAATAAATTCATCACTAAACTTTATGGCATCCCCAAGCTCTCTATGTGTAATAAAAAGAGAAGTAATGCCTGCTATTTTAAGGTCTTGAAGCAATTTAATAAACTCTTGGGCCTCTTTTTGAGAAAAATAAGCAACACTCTCATCAAAAATAATGATCTTTGCATTTTTTTTAAGGGAAGAAATAATAAGCAAAAAATATATTTCTTTAATATTTAAATCTTGTATTCTAGTCTCTAGTTCAAAAGCAATATTATAAAATTGTCTAAGCCATTTATAATACCCATAAGTCTTAGATTTATTCATTGGCATAAAAAATTGAGAATCAAACCAATAAATACTAAGATATTCCCAAACTTTTAAGTTCATATTAAGTTTTGGAATCTGCGACACAATATAAATACCATTGCTCTTTGCCACATCCACATTCCAGTTTTTCTGCCTATTATTGTTTACAAATACATCACCACTATCAAAATGAATAAATCCAGCTATTATTTTTGATAAAGTACTCTTACCTTCTCCATTCCTTCCAATAACAGTCAAAATTTTAGCTTCTTCAATCCTTAAATTGACACTATCTAGAATGGGTCTCTCGACATCTGGGAAAGATTTTACTATGTTTTTAAACTCTACCATAAATCATTCTAAATCTATTTCGATCTCAGTATCATTCATCTCTCTCATCTTTTCCTCAAGCCTCTCTTTAAGCTTTAAATCGGTCTTCTCTACATAAAACTTATTTAACAAATTAAATAAAACCCCCCTTTCTTTAAAGCCAAGGACTTTATAAGTTCCATATCTAATCTCGCCTTTAAGAGCCTTATCCAAGACTTTTTCTAAATAAAATCTTTGATTTGTAATTCCTGAACCAATAACATTATCTTTATTATCCAAATAATCTTCATCATCAAAAAGAACAGCAAAAACACCATGCTCACGAACTGATGAGAGAACTCCTTTAATAGCTGTACCCACAATTGGAAGAATTACAGAAACCCCTGAATCTAAAATTAAAGAATCAGATAAAACTTTCACCCTATTGCTATCATGCCAATTTCCTAAAGTTCTAAAGAACACTTCTGAATCTAAAATCTCTCTAATGCCATTTTTGAAATAAGGAAAAATATAATTATTCATAACAGGATATTCTTGTCCAGCAATCAAAGCAACATTTTTATTTGACAAATTAGAACCCTTTAAAAATAAACCCACGTAATAACCCAATATGTAAGCTTCTTCTGCAACATTATAAGAGAGTGAATACACTTGGGGATTAGTATTCTTAACTAAAGAATCAAAAAGCAAAAATTTAGTATAAGGATAATTTTGGGAAACCTTATCAATAATTCCTTGCATTACATTATTTGCCGTTATCAAAAAATCATAATTTTTAGAATTTAATAATTTTTCAAGTAATTCTATCCATTCATGCTGATTAAATCCAGCTTCAAATAACTTAATCTCAATATCACTTCTATTTTTTTTAAATTCAATCAAAAAATCATACATTACTTTATAAGAAGGCGAACCACTAATGACCCCGGGAATAAACAATGCAATTTTTATATTAGATGAAGACTTAAGCTCTTTAATTTTAAAGAAATTAATATAAACAAATAAAAATAAACAAATTAGTGAAATAAAAATCCAAAAGATTCTAAAAAAAAGAACTCTACGCACAGCAATAAAACACCTTTTTCTCATAAATTGAAATCAATCTTGATACTATGAGAACAAAATGGCATAAAATCAAAAACCTAAAATTCACAACACACCAACTTTTTCAAAAAAGTTTCTTTGTAAAAAGATATCATAAAAGACTCTATCACGTCCAATTTTAATACGGTTTTGATTAAATTTGATTAAAAACATAAGCTCTAGGTCAATATAACAAAAAATTAATGCAAGAAATAGTCCAAATTAAATTAAAATTACTAACCTTTAATAATGAATTTTCAAAATTCAAATACTTAAAAACAAGCATTATCATAATCACCTAGAATTCGTGATAAAACACTTAATAATTAATAAACTGAGCATCTCTCCCAAAAAATTGCACACAATAATGTTAAAACCTAACAAGCATTTATATCTTTAATAAATTTTAGTAAATTTCACCTCTAATTTTTTGTTTTGAAAAAAATCATTCATCAAAATCAAAACTCTCTAGGCTTTAACAAATAAAATTCATTAACACGTAAATTACTAGGAATATCACCATTTGTGCGAACTAAATACATCTTAAAAGAATGAATGGTTTTAAAAAACTTCTTTATTAGGGCAGATCGATTTTTTTTATAATCTTCTAAAAATTTTAAAATAAAGCCATGGGAGCTCAATCTATCAAACACATCAGAAGAATGCTTAACAATATTTTCTATAAAAAAAAACACATTGGCCAAATAAATAAAATTATTAAAAAGAATACCTATTCTACCTCTTAGATAATTGACATAATTTATCATGTCAACTCTATTTCCTAAGGTATAATTTTTATCCTCTAAACTCCACTTTGAATATATGGCATTAAATTTAGGATCTCTTACCAGAGAATCATATACAAAATCAAATCTAAAACTATCTTCAACATATTTTGAGAATATGTAAGTTGAACGCCTATTATTTAGAGAAATAAAATTCTTACGAGACATCTCTCTCAGATTTTGAATTACATTTTGCGACACAGAATCACTGGTTTTATATAAAAAAGAATTATCATCCCAAAGTAAAATACTAGTACCTGCTGAAATCCAATATTCATCCTTGTTATAATGCTTAAGAACACCATCAAAAACACTAACAAAATAATTATTAAAATATTCACAATTTACATAAAATTTTGCTGGAGCAACAGTCATAAAAAAATAATTATTTACATCAACAGAAAATGAGGAACCTTGAACAACCTCATAAATAGCCACTTCTAAACTTCCCTTAAATAAATATATCTTCGCATCCTGCATATCCTTAAGAGAAGAATAACAAACAAGACTATGCGTGTTAGAATACAAGGTTAAATCTGATGTAATACCATTTATTCCATATAAACCTATTTTAAGCTTAGAATTATCTCCCACTTCAATAAAATCATATTCAAAAATTTCATCTCCCAAATTTAATTTGACAGGAACAGCATTTCTTACAACATTAATCTGCCCTTCTATTTCTTTAATAGACGCTACTTGAGAGAATAATGCCACTTGCAAGAATAAAAGCACAAGGATAATAATATATGATTTCAAAATCAAATTTTCCTTCTTTATAAAATCTTATAAGCTTAATTATATCTTTTTTAAAAAGATTTGCTAACTTCAATAAAAATGAAAAATAAGCTATACTTTTTAAAAAGTATAAAATAATATTTTATACTAATGCCTGTTCTTTTAAAGAATCTAAGGCATAATAAAAGCTACAGTTTATGTAGCCTGCTAATTTTATGTCAAAAGGATGTACTTATGATGAAAAAAAATAAATTATTATTTCTAATATTATCTATGTTTGCTTTTTCCCTAATTTCATGTGAAACCCCGCCAGAAGAGAGAACATGTGGAGATGCTAAGATTTTAAAATCACATAAAAGCAAGGGTTAGAGTATTGATACAGTAAAAATAAAACGCAATATAGCAGCAAAAAAATTGTATAATGTCAAATTGTGTAATAATATACTAATTATAGGCTTTATGCAAAGATAAAAGAATTGATGTCTAAAAAGCAAAGTTCTTAATTTTATGCAATCAATATCACATAAGAAGGATGTATTTATGATAAAAAAAAGCAAGTTATTATTTTTAATGTTATCCGTATTTGCTCTTTCCCTGATTTCATGTGAAACCCCGCCAGAAGATACAAAGAGTGCAAACTCTAAAATCTTAATTAAGGAAACTGGAGATATAAAAAAAGACATTGAAGAGATGAAAAACGGTGTCATAAGAGAGCGGGGCAATCTTTTCTACTCTAAAGAATTTAATGAAGCTGAAAAGATTGAAAGAGATATGAAAGCAAAATTTGCAAAGGGGATGATCAAACAAGGCAATGAAGTTGCACTAAAAGCATTAGAAAGGTACAGAAATATCGTAAGAGATGTAACGGAAAAAAAAGAAAAAATAAACTACTTGAAAGAAAATATTGAAAAATATTTGAATGATGCTGAAGTTAATGAAGCATACATATGGATCCCATTAGAAATCGATGAAGTAAATAACTTATATTTTGAAGCAACAAGAAAATACAAAATGTATGACATCGAAAGTTCTCTTGGAATGTACAGTAAAACATTTAATAAGGCACAACAAACTGCTAAGAAGGCAAAAGAAGCAAGGGCTCTTAAGGAAACGGAAGAGAGAATGTATAAACAATTAAAAGCACTGGAAGCTGCTTCCGAGCTCCCCATTTACAGCAACAATAGGCTCATTAAACCATCACCATGGAATGGAAGAGCTCTACTTAAGGATAAAGGCGAACGCATAAACCTTCTAGACTCACAAGGCAAGCCTTACTTACTTGGACAAATGGATGCATTAGTACTTGCTTATGAAGAGAAAGCTGAAAACGTAGAAAAATCAGACTCAAATAAATTTAAAACACTTCAGCTCATTGAAAAAGCCAGACAACTATGGGAACAAGGACTTGAGGCTAAGAGTCTTAATAATCTTAGACTTGCAAATGAATTATTTTTAGATTCTGCAAGATACCTAAAGGCTTATCAAAGTCACTCAAGCAAGGAACTATATATAGTTAAAATTGGAAATACCTTATGGGGCATTTCTAAGAAATTGTATAACGACCCTTACTTATGGCCAAAAATTTGGTTTGCCAACAGACAAAAAATTCAGAATCCAGATTTAATACATGCAAATTGGAAGATAATAATTCCTTCTAAATAAAACAAAAAAAGAAAACAAGCATAAGCTTGTTTTCTTTTTTTATATATAATAAAATCAATTTAAATAACTTTTTTACAAAATAAGAGCATAAAAAATGAAAAAATTAGTACTAACAAGCATCCTATTCTTTTCCTGCTATACAGCAGCACACTTAGACAAACAACTCACAAAAGAAACTCCTTACAGCATTTACTTAAGAAAAGCTCAACAAGCAACAAATGTTAACGATTATCAATCTGCTTTAAAGATATACGAAAAAATGATTGAAAATTACAAAGAAAATAAAAGTATCGTCGCCATTGGAAAGTATGAAATCGCATTCATATATTATATTAATAATAAAAAAGAAACGGCAAAAAAGCTATTTGAAGAACTAATACAATCTAATGTACAAACACCTAAGTGGATTATCCCCTTATCTCAAAGGATAATGGAAAAGATAGAAATTTAAAAATAAATCACAACTTGCAATTAATGAAAAAACACTACGCTAATTAAGTAATATTCCATAAATTATAATATCTTTTTCCTTAGCTGCTCTAATAACATCCTCATAAACTATAGGCCCTCGGGGATACTCATGGGGAGGTGCATTACCCAAAACGATAATAAACCTACTATCTGCTCTCCAATCAAATTGGGTAACAGCAGAATTAATTCCCTCAAATACTGCCTCGGGATAATCTCCTCCTCCACCCACATTAATACCTTCAAAAACATTACTTAAATACTCCCTACTATTAAAATCAAAAGATCTTGTCAAAAAATCTTCAAGATAATCTTTATAAAACACAAAACCTACTCTATAAGATCTAAATTGATTTAGCTGGGGTTCTATCATATCCAAAAGGTGTTCTCTTAAAATCTCAATATGATTCTTCATGCTATCAGTCACATCAATAACAAAAACAAGATCTAAATCAGCAAGTGGCTCTTCTGATTTTTTGAGAATATCTTTTATTTTATCAACAATATCAAGCCCCTTCTTTGCAACAATAACATCATCCGCAAACCTAGCAAATTCTTCTCTTAAGCCATTATTTTCAATTGGACCTGTGCCTTCTAGCTGAATGTCTCCAAAGAATAACTCATAAGCATTATCTTTATACTGACCTAAATAATCATTATATTTCCTCTCAAAAGTTCGAATTGAAAACCAAAAAGGCTCTTTCTGTCTCTTTAAAACCTCTAAATCAATATCACCACTTCTTGTTGAAAAATTAGGAAAACCGTATCTCAATTTCTTAGGTATTAATATATGAAAAGCTTGTCCAAATCTTCTATTTTGGATAGGCGTAGAAGATGTCAATGATAAAAGACGTCTATTTTGAATAACTCTACCATTCAAAATTCTAATCTCATCCCCATTAACACTATTATACTCTAATGTTCTAAATGAATAAGTAGAGACATCTTTGCTCCTATCTGGAACTTCAAAAGATTCAGTTAAAATCACCGATTTAATATCTGGCTTTTTTCTAATAAAAAGATGAAAACCATCCTCATGAGCCTCAACATACACATCATCAATATTAATACTTAAGTGATCATTCATTGAAGAAAATAAATTAAATACAATAAATAAGGAAATAATAAAGTAAACTTTTTTCATATAAATCCTTACAACCTTATATGCCTGTTAAGCTAATAAACTTTAAAAAATCTAAAGATTATCAGCCAAATTATCATAAAACAATACTTTAGAACCAATAAAATCATTCTTAAAAATACTTCTAAGGTTTAAACTAGCCAGATCTCTCTTAACATTCTTCACCATATCATCATCACGGTTCAATAGATCAAACATTCTAGAAGATTCAGTCAAATTTGCAATTCCTGAATCAAAAAGATCATTATCTCTAACAATACCAGATTCAACCCTATCACCAAAAGATGCTCTTATCTCAACAACGCCAAGATTATTGTAAATCTCAATTTTCTTTATCAATAAAGCTCTATGATGATCATTTCCTTTAGGCTTAAACCCTAAAATGCTAGATTTTTCTGATTCTAAATTCTGCAATACTCTTAAATAATAACTCCTAGCAGCCTCAAAATTACCCATTTTATAAAGAACAGATGCAATTGAATTTAAAACTTTATTACTATTTGCAAATCCAGACATATCTTCAACTTTAAAAAAATAAACTAATGCATCTTTATAATTATTCTCCTTATAATTAAGCAACGCTAATTTATAATAAACATTTGGAGAATTAACCCCTTCATTTATTGCCATCTTATAAGAAGATATAGCTGATTTAAAACCATTGAAAGTCCTAAGAATATCCCCCTGCTTTTCATAAATTAAAGCAAGCTCCCTGGAGCCTTTAACAAGACCATTTCTTTTATAAAAATCATACTCATTTAAAGCCAGACTAACAATATTACTTGCTTTAAGAGAATCATTTCCTTTCTCATAAATATCTGACAAAATTCTATAAGCAATAATCTTTTCAGAGGAGTTCTCAATTAAATCTTCCTGTCTAAAGCTATTTAATGCTGTTAATAAATATCCTTCGGCTTTTTTAAGATCGCCCATATAATAAAAATATCTACCACTCTCAAAAAGAGCCTTATTGTAGTCAGGATTTTTGAACAAAATTCTTCTAAGAATATACTCAATCTCTGAATTAAGATTAATATCATTTAAAGTATCAGAAACACTCCTCCCATTACCCGCCTTAAAACTGGAAAATTCTTTATTAAGTAAGTTCATTTGAGCACTTAAATATTTAAGATTTCTAGAGAGCGCGTTTATTCTTTGATTATAAACTGTAAATTCGATATATTTATCTATTAATCTCTTAGCATATTTAGTATAAACTACCTCGTCAATATCTAATCCCTCATTTGCCTTAATAAAAGCATTTACATTCTCAGCTTCTCTCTCAGCGCCAGCCTCAATGTAAGCATTAAAAAGCTTAAACAAAATTTCCTTTTTATGCCCATATTTTGAAAGCAAAATAGTATAATTATTAATGCTATCTTTGTAATATACAGGTTCTCTTTGGGCCCACTGAAAATAATTATCACCCTTAGCCATTAGTGCTTCATAATCATAAATATCATAAGATATAACCTCATCCAAAATTGAATCAGCGTCAGCATGCTCACCAAGCCTCATTTTCATAAAAGCATAAGATATATACCCATCCTTATCAAAATTTTTGCGTTTTCTCGTAGAAGCATCCACAGAAAATGGATCAATGGTAAATAATTCCTCGTATTTCTCCTCAGCACTATCAAAATCTCTCACATCTTCAAAAGCCTTAGCATAAACTAAAAACCACCCTTTGCTAGGTCGCATATAATATGCATCCCTAAAAGTAGCTTTAGCAAGTTCTCTTTTATTCTCATATATATAAGATATTCCCTCTTTATATTTTTTATCAGATGCAATATAAAAAAACATAACATCAACTAAAAAATAAAAAGATATAAAAGTCAAAACAACAAAAAGAGATGCGATTTTTAATATTGGGGTTAAAGCCTTAGAGAGTCTATAGCTAAATCTCTTTTCAAGCTTGCTAAATTCCTCTGCTTTATAATACATAACAGGCAATTTAACAGAACGACCAACAATATCTCCAACAAATTTAGCAATAAACTTAAGACCTTTCTTATTTTGCTCAACAAGATCAATTAATGCCTCAATCTTATATCTAGAGACATTATCTAGCATTAAAGCCTCAGCAATAGCAATTCTCAAATTTCTAGGATAAGAATCTAAATGTTTGAAAAATAAAGGATAATTAATTTTAAAATCATTTTTAGTAGAAAATTTTTTTGGCTCATCTTCCAAAAATTGAAAATCATCTGAAAGATTAGACCAATTATTCTCTTCATCATCACTAAGCTTTTCAGAATTTTCATTAGAAACAGATTCATTACTATAAGGAATTTCTAACCGATTACTTGTTCCATCTGATTTATTAAGACTAGTAATCATATTCTCAAAATCAAAATCATCATTATTATCATTTAGAGATTCCTGATTCAAATTATTAGCATCAATCTCATTATCAATAAACTTATCAGAATTTAATAAATCTGAATTCAAATCATTCTCTACATCTAGATTTTGCAAATTATCAGCATTATTTAAATCGAAATTAATAGCATCGTCTAAACTAATAGAATTATCATCAAGAACTGTTTCAATATTATCTTCAAGATTAGAACTTAAAATATCAAAATCATTATCTAAATCATTAAACTCAGGATCAATATCTACTTTTTTAGAATCTTTTAAAATTGCAATATCATCCTCACTAGATTCGTTCTTCTGCCCTTCCTCACTATCAAGTGCACCAAGAATAGCATCTAAATCAAGCTCGTCGTCATGTTCTTCTTCTAAATCAAAAACTTCTTCTTGATTTTCCCAAGGAACAATAAGCTCCCCATCCTTTGGAGGTTCAATATCCATTTTAATGCCAAGACTCTCTTTTTTAGTTCTCTCATCAGAAATATTATCTAGTATTTCTCTTTTAAACTTATTTATTTCTTCTATATCAGGCATATTAACAATTAAAACCCTAAATTAAACCATTATATATATTGGCTCCCTCTTCATGAAGAACCTCAAAACGTTTCTCCAAATCATCAGCAATTCTAGAACCTAAAATCTCTTTTGTTGGTTCTAAACCTTCTTGATTTAACTTCTCTAAAATTAAATTTTTGTATTCAAATATATCAAATATTTCTGTTGCATTATACACAAGAGTATCCTCTTTAAAAAGATCACAAGACATATCACCATTTGGTGAAACTTCAAGAATATTTCCATTAATACCAACCATTATAAAATAATCAAAAAGCTTAAAGTAACTTGCAATTTCTGAAATTATTTTTTTAGTCTCAGGTTTATCCTTCCTATATCTTGTGGCTGTTGGAAAAATAAGAATCATATATCCACTACTCTTTTTATCCACAACACATCTCATAGAATTAGCATTAAAAACCCGTCTCTCTCTAATCGTTTCATGATCAACACCAATAAATGCATGTGGGGGATAAATAAATATCACACTATAACCCAAAGATAAACTCTTAATCAACAAATCATCTTTAAAAAGCTTAACACCAGCTATAGGAATAATATGTTCCGCAACTTCCTTATAATTCATTTCATTAAGCAAAAACTGAAAACAAGGAAAATCAAAATTACTATAATGTTCCATTAATATAATTGAAGACTTGCCAGATTTAGTTTTTTCATAAAGTTTTAAAATATTTTGAATACCAACAATGGTAGAATTATCCTTAAGAAGTCTTTTGATCATTGTATCAACCAAACTCCTACTAACAGAATCTGCTTCATGGTAAGAATTACTTAAACAGTTTATCTTTTCAATAGATTTAAACCTACTAAGGAATTCATTCTCTATACCTTTAAAATATTTATTAAAACTCTCATTCTGTGTAAACATAAAACTTCATCCTTTAAAGTTCTCGAAAAACAATATACTAGCAAACCAAGAATATCTCATGTAGCATATTCATATGCAAATAATTTTTATATAATTATACTTTATTTATTTATCAAATTAAAGTAAAATCCATTCAAGTATATTAAACAACAATAATTCAAAAGCAAAATAAAAAATGTTTATAAGGGGAATAAATTATGAAATACAAAATATTAATTATTTTATCTTTTTTGATCGTGTGGCTAACTTCTTGTTCTGGCGATGAGCACAAAAATAAAATAACATTTAGGGTAACAAATGAAGTTGAACCAGATTCACTTGATCCTCAACTTGCTACTTCTGTTCAATCGTTCAACATAATTATGAACATATTTTCAGGCTTAACGACAAGAGAGACACAAACTGGTGGATATAAACCAGGACTAGCTAAATCTTGGGATATATCTGCAGATGGACTTGTATACACACTTCACTTGAGAGAAGATCTTGTTTGGAGTGATGGGGTACCTATTACTGCTGAAGGAATTCGAAAATCTTATCTTAGAGTTTTAAATAAAGAAACAGCTTCACAATATGTTGATATTGTTAAATCAGCAATCAAAAATGCACATGATTACTTTGAAGGTAAAATACCGGAATCTGAACTTGGCATTAAAGCTATAGATAATTCAACTTTAGAGATAACTTTAATTGCTCCAAAGCCTTATTTTCTTGATATGCTAGTACATCAAACATTTATACCAGTACCAGTTCATGTCATTGAAAAACATGGACGAAACTGGACAAATCCTGAAAATATAGTAACAAGTGGTGCATACAAATTAAAGACAAGAATCCCGAATGAAAAAATAGTGCTTGAAAAAAACGATAAGTATTATAATGCCTCAAATGTCGAAATAGATGAAGTGATATTTTATCAGGTACAAGGAAACACCGCTTATAACATGTACGTAAATGACGAGCTTGATTTTTTAATGAACGTAGCATCAGAATACTTAGATGAAGCTAGAATAAGGAATGATTACTATTCCCATCCTATAAATAGAGTAGTCTACACGGCATTTAATACCACTATCAAACCACTTGATAATGCAAAGGTTAGAGAAGCTTTAACTCTTGCCATTGATAGAGAAGCACTTAACAAAATTACTCTAAAGGGCCAATCAAAACCAACGAGAAACTTAACCCCACCATTTAAAAACTATTCTTACGACAAAAAATTAAAATTATTTGACCCACAAAGAGCAAAACAACTAATGGCTGAGGCTGGTTATCCTGATGGTGCTGGTTTTCCTACTCTTAAATTTAAAACCTCACAACGCAATGGAATGGCAATAAGTGCAGAATTCTTGCAAGAACAACTTAAAAAAATACTAAACATTAATATCGATATTGAAATTGAAGAATGGAATACATTCCTAAGTAGCAGAAGCACAGGCAATTATCAAATGTCATACATGGGATGGACAGGGGATTACTTAGACCCATTAACATTCCTTGAAAGTTTATTTACAACAGAAAATCAAGGATTTGGAGCATATGGATATTCAAACAAACAATATGACAATTTAATAAAACAATCAAATTTTGCAAAAGACCCACTACAAAGACAAGAAATCTTAAGACAAGCTGAGGCAATAATTACAGAAAAAGACTTCCCCGTTGCCCCACTCTCAATACTTCAATCATACTATCTCTTCAGACATGACAAATGGACTGGTTGGACTCCTAATGTTGCAGAAGCTTATCTTTATGAAGAAATAAAATACAAAAGAGAAAACACTAACAATAAAATATGAAAACAATTTCATAAGTTAATAGATTAACGCTAATAATCATAAAAGAACGACCACTTCTATACACCAAACTATAGAAGTGGTTTTTATCGCATAACCACATAGCTTTCGAAATTACCACAAATTTTACATTCGTATCTCTCTTATAATGAGTTCATTATTTTGCCTGATAGCATTTTTATCTAAAACATCACGTAACTATGCATAAAAACTTAAGCAAAGTACATAATCTTAGCTAGCATCTAATAATACTCTGCATATTCATATGCCGCTATTATTATTTATTTATACTCACACGTACTTTATGATATAATAAGCTTCTTCAACAAAGAAATTAAATGGTTCAACAAACAAATTTTATAGGAAGAATCTTTTAGAACTTTTAGTTGTTTTTGTTGCAGTAAAAATCAACTTTAATAAATAGGAGATAATAAGAATGAAAATAAAAAGACATACGTTTATGATATTTTTTTTCATAGCTATTCTATCCTGCGGCAAGGAAAGTAGCAAAGAAAATTTGGCATTTAAAATCAGCTTAGGAGGAGAACCTAAATCAATAGATCCTCAATTATCTGAAGATAAAATGGGTGCACATGTAATCTCGCAAATGTTTACTGGCATAGTAGATGGTGATTCACAAACTGGTGGATATAAACCAGGTCTAGCTCAATCTTGGGACATATCTGCAGATGGAACTATATATACATTTCACTTAAGAAAAGGTCTTGTTTGGAGTGATGGGGTTCCCATTACAGCTGAAGGTCTGCGAAAGTCTTATCTTAGAATATTAAACAAAGAAACAGCATCAAACTATGTAGGTACGATTAAGTCAACAATAAAAAATGCAGAAGATTACTTCGAGGGAAAAATACCGGAATCTGAACTTGGTATTAAAGCTATAGATGAATCAACACTGGAGATATCTATTATTACTCCAAAACCTTACTTTCTAGACATGCTAGTACACCAATCTTTCACACCAGTACCAGTGCATGTTATTGAAAAACATGGACAAGAATGGACAAAGCCTGAAAATATGGTAGTAAGTGGTGCATACAAGCTCAAGGAAAGACAACCCAACGAAAAAATATCACTTATAAAAAATGATAAATACTTTAATGCCAAAAACGTTGAATTACAAGAACTCATATTCTATACAATAAACGATGCCTCAACTGCCTATAGAATGTATGAAAATAATGAAATAGATATGCTGACATCTGCATCAATTCCACCTGATTTAATAAAAGAAATAAAATTAAGAAATGATTATTACTCATCCGCTATTAATGGTCTGTACTACTTTTCATTTAACACACACATCAAACCCCTTGATAATGTAAAGGTTAGAGAAGCTTTAACTATTGCTATTGATAGAGAAACATTAACAAAGAAAGTTATAGACAATGGTTCTATTCCTACAAGAAACATCAGTCCAAACTTTAATAATTATTCTTACGGAAAACCACTAAGCTTATTTGACCCACAAAGAGCACAACAACTAATGGCTGAAGCTGGTTATCCTGATGGTATAAATTTCCCTCAACTTAAAATTAAATATAATACAAGTGAAGGACACAAAAAAATTTCCGAATTTCTTCAAAATCAATGGTCAAAAATTTTACATATCAATGTTGAACTTGAAAATGAAGAATGGGCATCATTCTTAGCATCTAAACAAAAGGGAGACTATGAAATCTCAAGAGCTGGTTGGCTAGGAGATTACTCAGATCCATTAACATTCCTAAGTCTATTCCAAAAAGAGTTTTCACATTTTTCCTCATATAAATACTTTAATGAAGAATATGAAAATTTAATCACCCAATCTGATCTCGAGCAAGATCCAAGCAAAAGACAAGACATTTTAAGAAAAGCTGAATCAATAATTATAGAGAAAGATTTCCCAGTCGCTCCAATATACATATATGCAGGAAATTACCTATTTAGAAATGATAAATGGACTGGTTGGGCACCTAACGTTGCAGAAAGATTCCATCTATCTGAACTTAAAAGAATCAAATAACCAATAAACAGACATCTATCAAAATATTTTAACAGATGTCTGTTTATTAATAATCCTTCAAAATTGGGTTCCATGCATTAATGCATAAAGTAATTAGAAAGTTTAATCTTAAGCTCTTAAACAAAAATTATATACGCAGTTGGCATTACATAAATTCATAACATATATAAACACAACGGGATTTACCATATTCAGTAATATCTGCCTGATACTAGGTAGACAAAATCAAATTTTTAAAATTATTCTTAATATAAAAACAATGTTGTTTATTTTAATATTGAAACAAATATCCCCTCTTAAGATAACTCAAAAATTACAAAGAATGATTCTACTTATCATAAAAAGAATCAATTTTAATCTTAACAACTATTATCAGTCAAACCGCTTAAATTTGACCCACAAATCTCAAAACAATTAACAGATAAGGCTAATTACCCCAATCGTACGGATTTGCCTCGAAATCAATACCATACGTAAAAAAGACATAAAAACTGTTAAATTTACTTAAAATCAATTAAAGTAAATCATTAAAGACTAATTTTTATCTATGCAAATAGAAAATTGGTTTGCTTTGACAAATAGTAAAAATGCAAGTGATGAATACATGCATTAAAAAGAAATTTTAATTGCAAAGCAACTAAAATAAATTCAAAATTTTTGAATAATATTAAGTCCCATGTGTTAAAATCATTTATTATACAAATAAAATCTTTCTATGATGATAAGGAACAATTATGTTAAAGTTTACCATACAAAAATTACTAGAAACAATACCCACTTTAATAGCAATAACTTTTTTGTGTTTTTTAATAATGAGACTTGCTCCCGGAAATCCATTTGATTCTGAGAAACCTATTGATCCTCAAGTCAAAGAAAAACTGATGCAAAAATACCATCTTGATAAACCTTTTTATATGCAAGCTTACTATTACATTACAAACATTTTAAAAGGAGATTTTGGGCCATCATTAGTAAAGAAAGATTTAAATGTCAGCCAATACATAAAATTAGGATTTCCTAAGTCATTTACAATCGGAATAATAAGCTTAATAATATCTCTCACACTTGGAATTTTGCTGGGATCATTAGCAGCAATAAAAAAAAATACTCGAATCGACTATATAATAAGAGTAGCAGCAATATTTGGAATTTCCGTACCCACCTTTGTAACTGGTCCTATTTTACAATATTTCCTATCTGTAAAGTTAAAATTATTTTACACTTCTGGATGGATTTCAGAACGTGGAGGTCTTGCAAATTTAGTTATGCCAATATTAACAATGAGTTTGCCATGGATAGCTATTTTTACACGCATCATTAGAGGTTCTATGCTAGAAATACTAAAGAGTGATTTTGTAAGAACAGCAAAAGCTAAGGGGCTTAGCTTTAATGTCATAATAAGAAAACATGTATTAATAGGCTCTATGCTCCCTCTCATAAGCTATGTAGGTCCTGCATTTGCTGGTATCATTTCTGGTAGTATGGTCATTGAACAAATATTTAGAATTGCTGGAATGGGTATATTTACAGTAGAAGCATCTCTAAACAGGGACTACCCGCTACTCATGGGTTCACTATTAGTATATTCAACAATATTGCTTATCTCCATTTTAGCATCTGATATTGTTTATAAAAAACTTGATCCAAGAACATAGGTGAACAGAATGAATGAATATGAAAAACAAGACACTTGCGTTGAAATCCAAACAGCAAACAAAAGAGCTTGGTTAAGATTTAAGGAAAATAAACTCGCATTTATTAGTATATTTATCATCGGATTTTACATACTAATTGCAATACTAAGACCAATACTACCAACGTACAAATACTATACCCAAATAGTAGAACATGCTGATTTGCCCCCATCTCTTAAGTATGCCGGAGAACTCTGGTATGAAAAAGAACTTAACTTCATAAAAAGATTAGCAGCAAAAGAAAAACGAGAAATAAACGAAGAAGAAAAAGCGAAACTAGAAGAAATCAAAAGAAAAATAGAAACCGATGTTCAAAAAATTGATGGAAAAGAAATTAAAATACACAAAAGAATATACCTACTAGGAACAGATAGTCTTGGAAGAGACTTGCTTGCAAGAATCATACAAGGAAGTCAGATATCAATATCTGTGGGCTTTATTGGGGCATTTATATCAATGATCATAGGCACTATAATAGGTGCGGTAGCGGGATTCTTTGGCGGTATTATCGATAGGATAATAACTAAAATAATAGAAATCCTTTATGTCCTACCTACCTTACTTGTCATAATAACTTTAATGACTATTATGGAAAGGAATGTCATCGGATTATTTATTGCAATTAGCATCATCTCATGGCTAACAATTGCCAGAATCGTAAGAGGACAAGTAAAATCACTTGCAACATCTGAATTTATACAGGTAGCTAGAACATTAGGTGCAACAAATAGTAGAATGATATTCAAACATTTAATTCCTAATAGCTTTGGAATGATAGTAATAATTACAACAATGAATGTCCCATCATTCATTATGCTTGAATCATTTCTATCATTTCTAGGTCTTGGAATATCAGCACCAATGACTAGTTGGGGAGAATTAATAAAAAATGGAATTCCTACATTTATTGAATACCCATGGAAAATCTTCATTCCAGCAACAGTCATGACAATATTCTTACTATTTATGAACTTTTTAGGCGATGGACTAAGAGATGCATTTGATCCAAAAGATAACCTTTAGGAGACATTAATGAGAGAAGACTATATACTGGACATAAGAAATCTATCAATTGAATTTAAGTTAAAGCATACAACAATACATCCTGTAAACAACATAAATTTAAAAATGAAAAAGGGGGAAATTAGAGCCATTGTCGGGGAATCTGGAAGTGGAAAATCTGTCACAAGCATGGCAATATTAAAACTACTGCCTGAAACTACGACAGTATACAAAACTGGAGAAATACTATTTGAAGGTCAAGACTTACTAAAACTTAACGAAAAAGAACTTCAAAGTATTAGAGGTAATAAAATAGCAATGATATTCCAAGATCCAATGACTTCTCTAAATCCATACTTAAAAATATCTACACAAATTGAAGAAACAATAATGTTGCACCAAAAATTAGATAAAAAGGCAGCAAAGCAAAAAACAATAGAAATGTTAAAAACAGTCGGTATTATAAATGCCGAAGAGAGAATAAAACATTATCCACACCAATTTTCAGGAGGAATGAGACAAAGAGTTATGATTGCAATGGCTCTCAGTTGTCGCCCATCATTATTAATTGCAGATGAACCTACCACAGCTCTTGATGTTACAATTCAAGAACAAATATTATTACTCATTAAAAACCTGTCTAAAAAATTTAATACCTCCACCATATTAATAACCCATGATTTAGGAGTAGTTGCAGAAATATGCGATACAGTCTCTGTAATGTACCAAGGAAAATTTGTAGAAGAAGGTACAGTACAAGAAATATTTAAAAACCCTAAGCATCCATACACAATTGGGCTTTTAAAATCAATACTTACTCTTGATAAGGATCCAAATGAAAAACTTTATTCAATTAAAGATCATCCTATTGAACCTACTACAAATAAAATTGAGGTAATTTAAATGAAAAATGAAAAAGATATAATCCTTAAAGTAGAAAACTTAGTACAAACATTTACAATTGGAGAAGACTTTTTATTTTGGAAAAACAAACGTAAAGTAAATGCCGTCAATGGTATCAGCTTTGAAGTTGAGCGCAACAAAACACTAGGACTTGTTGGAGAGTCTGGATGTGGCAAATCAACAACCTTAAGAACAATAATGCAACTATATACACCAACATCTGGTAGCATATATTTCAATGGAAAAGATATTACTAAACTGTCAAAGAAAGAACTTTTAAAGACAAAAAAAGACATGCAGATGGTATTTCAAGACCCACATACATCTCTCAATCCAAGAATGACAATAAAAGAAATCATAGCAGAACCATTAGTTATATACAATGAAAATAAGATTTTCCCAAGAACCAAAAAAGAAATAGAAAAAAGAGTAAATGAATTAATAGATATTACTGGACTTGCAAAAAACATGCTATCTAGATATCCACACGAATTTTCAGGAGGACAAAGACAAAGAATAGGAATAGCAAGAGCACTTGCACTAAATCCCAAACTCTTACTGCTAGATGAAGCTGTCTCTGCACTAGATGTATCAATCAGAGCACAAATTTTAAATTTGCTTAAAGATCTACAAAAAGAATTAAGTTTATCTTATCTGTTCATTTCACACGACTTGGCAGTAGTAAAATATATGAGCGATAAAATCGCCGTAATGTATCTGGGAGTCATCCTAGAGATTGCTCCTAGAGAAATTTTATTCTCAAATCCCAAACATCCATACACAAAGACATTAATAGCATCTATTCCTGACATTAATCCTGACAAAACTCAAAATAAAACTATTAAGCTCCTTGATGAACCATCTTTAATAAATATGCAAAACACATCTTTAACACCAGAAAATGCATCTCTTGAGGAAGTCGAAAAGGATCATTTTGTATCTAAGTACCTCTTTGATGAAATGAATCGCTTGCTAAATAAAAATAATACTTAAGACAAGTAAAGGTCCAACTTTTATTTAGTTTAACTCAAGTTTTTCTATTTAAGCTTTATAAGATCATGTAAGCTCTTTGTTTAAGTTCAAGCTTAATTCTATATTTCTGTAAGTCAATTGTATTTAAGAACTGATAATAAGAATTGAAGTTCTTAACCTCAGATTAATTATCAAAATAAGAAACTTCAAAATCAATCTTATTGTCAAGACCTTCAACTGAATATAGATTAATTCTATTAACATTATTCTTATCTATAACCTTATTTCCAGAATCGACAAAATAATAATAAATCCTACCCTTCGGAAGGTCTTTAAGCTTAATAGTATATACACCCTTATGAGGCTCCTGTTCAACCAATCTATTTAAAAATGGATTAAAATTATTAAAATTGCCAGCTATTGTAATAATCTGTCCAGGACGACCTATATAAAAAATTTCAACTTCTCTACCATCAGAAGAATCAATCGGATTTCGTAAAGACACATAACTATGATCTACGCCTATGTCAATTATAGAAAACGGTATTAAATCTTTATTAAACACCACATTTTTATTATATTCATCATTCGTCCAAATGCCATCCACAACAAGCCTATATTTAATCCTACCAACTCCATGAGGGAGATTGATCTTGACAAAAAAAAGACCATACTTATTTTTTTTAAATAAATACTTTTTTGCATAACTATCAAAATCAAAAGCAGCAAAAACTTTTCTAATGCCCTTACTTGGAGGATAGAACATAATGACTCTCTTAGAGTCAACAATTGGCAATAAATTATCTTTTCTTGTTGAAACTTCTAAAAATTCATTTAAAGATAAATCAAAATTTTCGATTATGTAACCTTGTGAGCAAACATTAGCAATATTAAAGAAAAAGAATATAAAATAAAATAACCATTTCAAAGTTCTTTCCATGATTTAATTGTAAAATCCAATAAACAATTCTTTTAGCAAAATACTACACATTTGTCTTATTTGTTATTATACTGAAAATATATACTAAAGTAAATATATTAACCTATAAGGAGCGGAAAATGGGCTTTCGTATTTATGAAATAAAAGCTAGGCAAATAATTGATTCTAGAGGAAATCCAACTGTCGAAGCAGATGTAATACTTGAAGACGGTTCTCTAGGTAGGGCAGCTGTTCCATCAGGAGCATCAACAGGAATAAATGAAGCTGTTGAACTGAGAGATGGTGATAAATCTGTTTACATGGGAAAAGGAGTACTTAAAGCAGTTGAAAATATAATAAATATCATATCTCCAGAGCTTGAAGGAATGAGTGCCTTAAACCAAGTCGAAATCGACAGAAAAATGCTTGCACTTGACGGAACTCCTAACAAATCAAAACTTGGAGCTAATGCTATTCTTGCAGTTTCAATGGCCACAGCTAGAGCAGCAGCTGAATATCTTGGACTTAAAGTTTATCAATATCTTGGTGCCTACAAAGCCAACATCTTACCTACACCTATGTGTAACATTATAAATGGCGGCGCCCACTCTGATAACTGTGTTGATTTTCAAGAATTTATGATAATGCCAATTGGAGCTAAAACTTTTAATGACGCAATAAGAATGTCTGCTGAGGTTTTTCACACACTCAAGGGTATTTTAAGCAAAAGGGGCTACGCAACATCTGTTGGGGATGAAGGCGGATTTGCACCAAATCTAAAGTCAAACGAAGAAGCTTGTGAAGTTATTATGGAAGCCATCAAAAATGCAGGATATACACCTGGAACAGATATCGCAATTGCCCTTGATCCAGCAACATCTGAATTATATGATCCAGAAACAAAAAAATATGTACTTAGATGGTCAACAAAAGAAGAACTCACATCCGAAGAAATGGTTGAATATTGGGCAAAATGGGTAGAAAAATATCCTATTATATCAATTGAAGATGGCATGGCTGAAGAAGACTGGGACGGATGGAAAAAGCTTACAGATAAGATTGGGGATAAAGTTCAACTTGTTGGTGATGATTTATTTGTAACAAACACATCATTCCTTAAAAAAGGAATTGAAATGAAAGTTGCAAATGCAATTCTCATTAAAGTAAATCAAATTGGAACATTAACTGAAACTTTTGAAGCTGTAGAGATGGCCAAAAAAGCAGGATATACTGCGATAGTTTCACATCGCTCAGGAGAAACAGAAGATACAACGATTGCCGATCTTGTTGTTGCGCTTGGAACAGGACAAATCAAAACAGGCTCCTTATCAAGGACAGACAGAATAGCTAAGTATAATCAACTCTTAAGAATAGAAGAAGAACTAGGCAGTATTGCTGAATACCATGGAAGAGATGTCTTTTATTCCATTAAAAAACAATAATATAAATTAAAGCCCTCATAAGAGGGCTTTAATTTATACAAACAAAATAACAAAAACAAATACTTATCTTTTAGAAAATTGAAAACTCTTCCTAGCTTTTTTCTTCCCGAACTTTTTACGTTCAACTTTTCGTGGATCTCTTGTTAAAAACCCATTAGATTTAAGAATCATCTTATGCTCTTCATCAAGATTAAAAAGAGCTCTTGCAATACCATGCCTAATGGCACCAGCCTGACCCGAAATGCCCCCGCCATAAATATTAATGTAAAGATCATATTTTCCAAGAGTATTTGTTAAAACTAATGGAGATAGAGCAATTGTTTTTAACTTTTCAAGTTGCATATAAGAATCAAAATCCCTACTATTAATCTTAATATCACCTTTACCTTCCCTAATGTAAACCCTAGCAACAGAAGATTTTCTCCTTCCCGTACCCATTCCTAAATTAATACCCTTAACATCTGACTTTGCCATTTTTCCTCTCTTAATTTGCCTCTAATTTATAAAGATTTTGAGCTTTAAGCGTATGATTAGAATCGGCAAAAACTTTAAGATTCCTAAAAAGCTCACGCCCCAAAGGTCCCTTTGGTAACATACCCTTAATAGCTATTTCAAGAGGAGCTGTTGGCTTTCTCTCAGATAATGTTCTAAAAGTATCAGAATAAAGACCTCCAGGATATCTTGAATGTCTATAATAGATCTTCTGAGAATATTTCTTACCAGTAAGCCTAATCTTTGAAGCATTAACAATTATAACATTATCACCTAAATCTTGGTGAGGAGTATAATACGGCTTATGCTTACCTCTCAAAATTTTAACAGCTTCTGTAGCAATTCTACCAAGAACTTTATCTGACGCATCAATCACATACCATTTTTTCTCTACATACTTAGGCTTAATCCATATTGTCTTATTATTCGTTATCCTATTCATAATAATATACAGTCCTCACTTAGATATTCTACAAAGTTATACTTTTTCATTGTATTATTTGTAAGTTAACCTGTCAATACTAACAGCCAAATTTATCCTGTAGTCTAAGAGCAACCTTTCGAAATCCATCTAAATCTCCTTTAGAAAACTTTAAAGGAATAAGCGAAGGAATATCAAAACTAGGACTAATTAAATAGCCATTTTTTAAATACTCATTAAAAACTTCATTATGATGCTCAGATTTATAAATAGGAAACATATATCTACCAATTAGCTTAAACATAGGCGTAGCAAAAATATCAAAATTAATTTTAGAACTCTTTTCATAAGACAAAATCTTAGCAAGCATATGCCTAGCAACAGCTAAAGTTAAAGCATCAAGAGGATCTCTAAATTCTATTTTTCTAGATAAATTATCTACTATAGCAATGCTGATAGACATGCATCCAGGCATTGGAATATCGACAAGCATAGGATACCTAAAATTATTAAATCCAGCTCTAAACTCATATATGCCCAGTTGTTCTTCCCAAGGCTTACTAAAACAATGCTGGCCTGTTAAAGATAATAAAAACTCTCTAGCATCCCTTTCAAACTTAAAAATACATACAAATCCTGCTTCTTTAAAAAAAGAAAAAAGAATATTTTCAAATTGTTTCCTAAATACTGAAGGATACGAAGCCGTCAGACCCCTTGAAAAAGTTTGCTTAAGAATAAGATTTAAACCTTGAACCCTATGTCCTAAAAAATTTAATCCCCCATTCAAGTATAAATCTAAATACCTATTACCCCTAATATCATAAAGGTAAAAAAATCTTGCCCTTTTAATTATTGGAAAACAACTAAGCAAAGACTTACTACACATCCCTTAATTTATTCATTAAAATTTCATTTGCAAAGGCAGGATTAACCCTACCAGAAGTTTTAAGCATAATTTGACCCATCATAAACTTAATTGCATGACTCTTACCCTTTTTATAAAGTTCAATTGATTTAGGATTTTCATTTAAAACTTCAAGCACAACTGATTCAATAAAAGATTTATCACTTATCTGCTCTAGATTTTTTTCATTAATAATGATAGCAGGGGAAACGTTTCTCTTAAGCATTTCTAAAAATATTTCTTTTGCGATCTTGCCACTCACCTTACCACTAACAATAAATTCAACAAGTTCACTAATATATGATGGCGGTAAATTAAAATCAAGTATACTTATTTCTCTATCATTTAGTACACTTAATACTTCAGATAATATCCAATTTGAAACTCTCTTGGGATCACTTGAAGTCATTGCTGCCTCTTCAAAATATTTAACCAAGTTTTTATCAGAAGTTAAAGTCACAACATCAAAATTACTAAGGCCATATTGCTCTTTTAACCTAATTCTTGTATCCAAAGGCAACTCCACCATTTTATTAGACTTTATGCTTTCAATATAAACATCATCAAGTTTGATCAAAGGCAAATCGGGATCCTTTATATAACGATAATCAGCCACAGTTTCTTTGCTCCTTTGAAACACTGTAATCCCCCTTTTATCATCAAAACCCATTGTATGCTTACCTATACTTTCAAAAGTTTTTCTATGTAAAATCCATTCTTCTTTTTGTCTTGATTCTTCATAATCAATTGCCAACTTTATTGATTTAAAAGAATTTAAATTCTTTATCTCAGAAATGGGAGTTTTATACTCAACATCATTCTCATTGATAAGTAAATTAACATTAACATCGCAACGGAATGACCCGTTTTCCATGCTACAATCAGATAAATCAAGATATCTAAAAATTTCTCTTAAAGAATTCAGATAAGCTACAGCTTCTTCTCCGCTATTAATATCTGGTTCTGAGACAATTTCTAGCAATGGCGCACCTGCACGATTAAAATCAATATAACTTCGATTTTCACTTTCAAGCAAATGCAAGCTCTTGCCAGAATCTTCTTCCATATGTATCCTAACAATATTAATCTTTTTTAAACCTGAGGAAGTTTCAATAAAAATAAATCCATTATTACAAATTGGTGCATCATTTTGAGATATTTGATATCCCTTAGGTAAATCGGGATAAACATAATGCTTTCTATCAAACTTAACAATATTTCTAATTTTAGAATTAGTAGCATGCCCAGCCAAAATTGCACTATTAATAAGTTCCTTATTTACGCTAGGTAATGCTCCAGGAAGTCCAAGACATGTCGGACAAGTACGAGAATTTGGAATTCCCCCAAAATCATTCTTACACCCACAAAAAGCTTTGGTTTTTAATCCTAATTGTACATGAACTTCTAAACCAACAAGTAATCTATATTCCATTTAATCTAATTCCTCTATTACATTTTTTGCAAAATTTAAAAGCTCAAAATCTCTCTTAACTTGACCAATTATTTGCATACCAATAGGTAATCCTCTATAATCTTGAGCAAAGGGAATAGAGAGTGCAGGGGCTCCAACAAGATTAGCAATTACAGTACACAAATCAGAATAATACATTTTCATAGGATCATCAAAATTTTCACCGATTTTAAAAGGTTTTACAAAGCTTGTAGGCGTAATAATATATGAACAATTATTAAAAATTTCACTGAATTTCGGAACTAATACATTTTCAATAATTTTACAAGCTTTTGCATAATACTGCAAATCATAACCTTCTGACAACAAGTAATTACCAAGCACAATACGCCTTTTAACTTCTTCTTTTAAAAATAAACTCCTATGCTTATAATAAAAATCATTAAGACTTAATTCATCATTTAATCTTTTGCCATAATGAAGACAAGTATAACGAGCAAGATTAGATGCAGCTTCAACTGGAGATACTGAATAGTAAAGAGAGAGTATGCAATTAACCACCTCTATTGAAACCTCATGTATTTCAACTCCTCTGTTTAAAAGCCCAGATTTAAATTTAGAAAACTCACGGGCAATCTCTGGTTCCATCAAATCCTCACTGAGTTCTTTAATTACAGCCAATTTGGTGCCTGCTAAAGGATTACTCAACAATGGATAAGGTTCTTGAATAATATCTATGCTAGTAGCATCCATCTTATCAATTCCACAAGTATATTTTAATATCAAAGCCACATCATCAATAGAATTAGCAAAAAATCCTATTTGATCAAGAGATGACGCATATGATGCAAGCCCATAACGAGACAAACCTCCATAAGAAGGCTTAAACCCAATTAAACCTGAAAAAGAAGCAGGAAGCCTAACAGACCCTCCGGTATCGCTACCAAGTGCAAAAGGAGCTTGATTATCAGCAACAACGGCTCCAGAACCGCCAGAACTACCACCCACAACATATTCTTTATTTAAAGGATTAAGCGTAACACCATAATAAGAAAATTCACAAGATGAACCCATTGCAAACTCATCCATATTAGTTCTACCAATTAAAATTGCACCGTTATCTTTTAATCTCTTAATAACAGTCGCATCATAAGGAGAAATATATCCTTGCAAAAGTTCAGATGCACAAGTTAATCCCTTATTTTTAACTGAAATATTATCCTTAACAGCAATAGGCATACCAATTAAAGGCAAATCTTGTCCTTCACCTCTACTTAAAAGTTCATCATATTCTTTTGCCAATTCTAATGCATCATCAAAAAACTCAATATATCCATTAATATCTTTATTTGCTTCATAAAGCTCCTTATAAAAGAGCACAATATCATAAATCTTACACTTCCGAGTTAATATTAATTCCCTAATCTTTATTAAACTTAAACCCCTGAAATCCAACTCAATACTCCCTATTCAAGTACTTTGGGTGATGAAAAGTAACCATCCACAAATACATTGCTAAAATTTTTAATAGATTCAATCGTCAAAGAAGGTAAAACCTCATCGTTCCTTAAATCAGAAAAGTCGCATGTTTTTTTTTGAATTACATCTTTTATCTCAAATTCAGAAATCTTATTTAACATGCCAACAATTTTCTCAAATTTTACGACAAATTTCAGTTCTTCACTCTTACTGAATCTTAATAAACTCAACTTCAAACTATCTTCTAAATGAATGTCTCTCAAATTTTACCTCTAAATCTTAGAAAGTCCCTTAATATGACTTGGGCTTAAAATAGCTTTCTTACCATTCCTTAAATTAATCTTAATAAATGACTCACCGTTCTGATACCACTTATCAACAATTAATCCATGCTCACCATTATAAGTTATATAATCTCCAATATTAAAGCTTTTATTACCACTTTTTGAAAAAAAATATTTGAAATTATCTTTTAAATATTCTGGAACAAAAACAATATCATAATTATCTTTGTTAATATCTTGAAAAAAGACCGACATAGCTGTATTTCTTAGCATTCCTCCAAAAAATCTCTGCAAATTAATTGTAACAATAAGTTCAAATTTAGCTCTAGTAATAGCAACATAAAAAAGCCTTCTTTCCTCCTCTATCCGCTCCTCAGTCAATTCCTCAATCTCAGCAGGCAACAATCCCTTCTCAAGACCAGATATTATAACTCTATCAAACTCAAGTCCCTTAACCCCATGAATTGAAGAGAGTAATACACTAGACTTAGAATCTCCATGAATTAAAGGTGAAAGGGATGAATTTTCCAGAAATATTACAAGTCCCTCGAAACTGCCTGAGTATTCAACTCCACTACTAATAAGTTCATCAATATTTTTAAATTTGTCGTCCTTATCAAATTTTTGATAAAAATCCCAAAATCCAGCTCTAATTGCAACATCTTTAATAAATTCAGATAAATTTATATAAACATCTCTTCGTATATTTTTCTCTAGATCATCATACAAACTTAAAAAAGCAACAAGAGAATCTCTTGCTTTGCCCTTCAGATTCTCAACAGCTCTTTTACTTGCAAGAATTAAATCAAAATTGACATCGCGATCATTTAGCATTGCAATTATTTTATCCGTAGTAGTCTTACCAATTCCCCTAGCAGGTTTATTTATTACTCTTAAGAAAGAAATTTTATCTTTTTTATTTACAAAAAGCCTTAAAAGAGAAATTACATCTTTAATTTCCCCTCTCTCATAAAATCTAATTGAACCTAATATTTTGTGTGGAATATTATGTTTTAAAAAAGCCTTCTCAAACTGCAAGGATTGGTAATTAAATCTATAAAGAACTGCTGTCTCAAGTTCGTCTTCAAGAAGGAAGTTAGAAAAATATTCAGCCTCCTCTGCAGGACTTCGAAAGACAAAAAATTTTATCTTCTTGCCCATCTTATTTTCTGTAAATATTACTTTTTCATATCGATTTCTATTCTTTGAAATAACATCATTTGAAACATTAACAATGCTTAAACTGGAACGATAATTTTGTACCAAGTAATATTTAGACACATTATTAAATACTTTTTCAAATTCAAGAATATTTTCAACTCTAGCACCTCTAAAAGAATAGATAGACTGATCCTCATCTCCTACCACCATAAAATGCATATTTTCACAATAAAGCTCTTTTAAAAACAAAAACTGTGCATAATTAGTATCTTGATATTCATCTACAAAAATAGCCTTAAATTTTCTCTGCACTCTCATCTTTATATCTTCACAATTTCTTAACATCAAAACGGTCTTAAGAATAAGATCAGCAAAATCCAAAGCATTATTTCTAGATTTTTCTTGTTCATAAAACTCAATATCAGCGTAACTTTTCTCATCAAGATCACAATAATTATTTAAAAAGCAATTTTCTTTATACTTAAGTATGAAAGATGCAACATGCTTTGCAAGTTCAATGGTTGACGCAAGTCCAATTTGCTTAACAAACCTAACAACATCATTAGTATCCCAAATTGTAAAATTTGAATCATAATTCTTATCAAATTCTTTAAAATAAAGTCTTAAAAGCCAAGCACCAAAAGAATGAAAAGTTTGGATATGTAAAGCCTTATTCAAATTAAAAAGATAATTTAGTCTAAAATTCATCTCATTTGCTGCTTTATTTGTAAATGTTAAAGCAAGAATCTCTTCTGGTCTTAATTTCATTTCCTTTATTAAGTGCGTGATTTTAGCTGTTATAACCCTTGTTTTACCACTACCTGGACCTGCCAAAACAAGAATGGGATTTTTAGTATCATCTAAGACAATTTGTTTCTGAGTAGAATTTAAACTAAAGAGAAATTTTTCTATTCTGTCCATTAATAAACTTCAGAAACTTTAAGATCAAAACCCCCAGGGGTTTTTAACCAAAAAAATTGAACTGCCATTATTTCTCTTTTATAATTTCTTAAAATAGAAGTAATATCCTTACCTTGAAGAACAATATTAACATCAGAGAGTCTTGATAAAAACAGGATCAAAGATCTTTTGAAATTTAAACCAAGAGGAACCCCCTTAGATACAAACAAAGATTTACCATAAAGATTATCATCATCAGCATATCTTAAAAACGTATCGTTCAAAAACCTAATAACTAAATCAATGTTGGAAATATCTTGAGAAGAATATACAGTAGGATATTCATTAATCACTCTACTCTTAGGACCATTAACTTCAAATCCCCAATTTAAAACATTAAATCTACTAGAAAGATTAGTTTCAAGCACATATTCAACATTGAACATAAAAGATTCCAAGCTCACATGGGCTTTTCGAACCTTACCTTGAGAACAATTATCATACACAATCTTAACTTTGATATTATCATTCAAATCTATTTCACGAGATTTGCCTAAGCTAAAAACATATCGTCCATTTTGAAAATCATTTGTAATAACTAAATCATCATTAACAAAAGAAACTTTGTACTTTGCAATAGAATTGCCATGAACTAAAGATAAAAAATCACCATCTCCAAGTGCAACGTTCCAAAAACTTTCCTTATCAAAAAAAACTTCATGCATTTCTGGGGCTCGCCTTGTAGCATGATTTACTTTAAAAATTCTTCCTAAGAATTGTTTAAATCCACTGAAATTCGAAATTAAAAGTATTAGTAATATAGCACTCATTACTCCTACCAATATTTTAATCACCCTAGAAAAATCTATCTTTAAAATATCGAAATACTTACTCCCAAGCCTACCTTCATTCACAAAATTTGAATTGCCATTTTGATCATCAGTCTTAATTCCAATATAACTACTATTAAGTCTTCTCTTATATTCCTTAAAAAGAGATGAGACATACCAAATATCAACTCCTAAATACTCGCTGTAAGTTCTTAAGAATCCTACAGCTAAAACCTCATTTGGAAATGATTCAATATTAGAATCTTCAAGTGCTTTAAGATATTTAACAGAAATCCTAATATCATCAGATATCATCTCAAGAGTTAAACCCTTATCAATCCGAGTCTTCTTTAAAAAATCTCCAAATCTAATGAAATTATTTCTTTCCATCTATTAACACCTCAAGTTTTTTTAACATCATATAAAAAATTATCCACCTTATTTGAAGTTTTTGGCAGATCATATTTAAATCTACTATCAGGAATCCCAACATTAAACTTCACAGATAAAAAATCAATAATTATTTCTCGACCACCACCTGTTGGATAAGCAATAACTCGCCTAATTGCACCACTTTGTGTAAAAGCAATCATAAAGGAATCAATCGTAGCAGCACCCCTATAAAGCCGCCTTGAAAAAGTCAATTTTATAAAATTCTCTGTACTCCCCCCTCCCCCAGATTCGTCAAGAGGTTCTAAATTGGGAGAATTAGTATAAGAGACACTATACTCAGTACTTAAAATATTCATAAAACCACTTCCTGCCTTTCCCATAGTCAACTGTTGTCTAAAAGAAGTACCAAGAGATGGAACATAAACGGTTAAAACCTCTCCATCACTTACAAAAACCTGATTATTTGAATCTAAATTAACAATAAATTTATCGGGAAATTTATATAACAAAGTTCCCGTTTGCTTCAATCCTTTTATATTAAGACTAATCTTAGCCTGAATATCTTCTACATTTTGGTATTTCAAATAAACATTCTCAAAATACTGATTGGCAGATACTTGAGCAAAAATCAAACAAGGAAACAAAATTAATATTATTTTCTTCATTATAAAAACTCGTATATTACTAAGCTAAATTTAATAACAAATACATTGCACGATCTACGTCTAATATCAATAGTACAACTTGTTATGATAAGCTATTATTTATAATATACCATTTTGCAAACTAATAATAAACATATTTAGCAAAAGATCAAAGGAAACAAAATGTCATTAAACTACAACGAAATAAACGTTTTACTTCAAGAATTGCCGTTTAAAAATTCATTTTTAAGAAAAATCAAACAACCTAACCACAAAACTTTGGTTATGGAACTTTATAATAAAGAAATAAATGAAAAAAATTTTAATGTATTAATTGCACTAGAGCCAAAAAAAACGAGAATTCACAAAACAAACAAGAAATTTGCAAATATTAAACCTTCTTTAAGATTTTTTGAATTTTTAAAATCCAAAGTTCAAAATGGTAAAATATCTGAAGCATATCAAATAAAAAATGAAAGAATAATTTTAATTAAAGTGCTTAAAGACAAAATAACAATCTTTATTTTCATAAAATTATGGCCATCATCTCCTAACATAATTGTAACAGATGCAAATTTTAAAATCCTTGATGCATATTATAGAAGACCAAACTCAAAAGAAATTACAGGTGAAATATTCACAAAAGTCAAAGAAATTATTGAAAATAATGATATAACTGACAAAAATGAGGTTAATCTCAAAGATGGATACAACAATGAACTATCTTACTCCGAATTTATTGAAAATTACTATGATGATTTAGAAATAAAAGAGACTCAAGCACAAAACATAGAGCTACTTAAGAAAAAATATGAAAAAGAAAAAATAAATTTAGAAAAAAAAATAAGCTTTCTAGAGAAACAAATAAAATCAATTGAAACAATCGGGGCTCAAAGAGAAAAGGGTGAGCTGATCTTATTAAACATTAATAAAATAAAAAAAGGAATGGATACAATTATTTTAAAAAATCACAATGGAGAACAAATTAAAATAATGCTAGATAAAGCATTACTCCCTCAAGATAATGCTTTAAAATACTTTAAAGAATACAAAAAGAATAAAAATGCTTTAAAAATTATACAAGAACAATTAGAACATGCAAAAACACAATACGATGCATTAATATTAAATACAACTTGCATAGACTCGCAAAACTGTATTACGCTGGCAAATGAAAGAATCAAAAAACAAAAAATCATACAAAAACCATCTATTGGTCTTAATTTCATATCTTATGGATTTGAAATTGTTGTGGGCAGAAATGCAAAAGAAAACGATGAACTTTTAAGAAGCTGGGCAAAGGGAAATGATTACTGGTTACATACAAGAGACTATCCTGGTGCTTACGTATTTATTAGGAATAAAAAAGACAAAACACCTCCTCTTGAAGTCCTGATAGATGCTGGCAACTTATGTGTGTTTTATACAAAACCTGCAAGACAATCGGGTGAAGCTGATCTTTACTATACTAATGTTAAACATTTAAGAAGAATTAAAGGGGGCAAAAAAGGACTTGTAATACCTAATAGGGAAAAAAACTTAAATATTAAACTAGATCCCAAAATATTAAACAAGCTAAAACAAAATTTAAGTTCATGATATATGATAATTTAATCTTAAAATGAAATGACAAGTTCTTAAAAAAATATTGTTATTGGTGATTAAAAAGCATAAAATTTAAATACTGTAGGAGAAAAATAAATGATACAAAAATTAACAAAAATAGTAGCAACAATATCTGACCTCAGATGTGATCCAGAACATATAAAAGAGTTATATGAAGCAGGGGTAAATGTAATAAGACTTAACACTGCACATCAATCTCATGACGATGCAATAAAAGTAATAAACAATGTTAGGCAAGTTTCAAATAAAATAGCATTAATGATTGATACAAAAGGACCAGAAGTTAGAACAGCCAATATTGAAAATCCCATTACTGTGAAGATAGGAGACAAAATAATAATCTCAACATCACCTATCAATGAATCTAATTCATTGCAAACCAACTATGAGGGCTTTGTAAATGAAGTTCCAAATGGATCAAAAATCCTTATTGATGATGGCGAACTTGAAATGATTGTCATCGAAAAACTCGCAGACAGATTAATCTGTGAAGTTAAAAATGATGGTCATATCAAAAACAAAAAATCAATCAATACACCAGGAATTCCACTTAAACTACAATCTGTCACTGAAAAGGATAAGGGATTTATTGAACTTGCCGCAAAACAAAATATTGATTTTATTGCCCACTCATTTGTAAGACATGCAAAAGACATTCAAGACGTTAAAGATATATTAAATACTGCTGGAAATCCAGATGTCAAAATTATTGCCAAGGTTGAAAATCAAGAAGGAATTGATAATATTGAAGAGATTGCAAAGGCTTCTTATGGGATTATGGTTGCAAGGGGCGATATGGGAGTCGAAATACCTGCTGAAGATGTTCCTTTGGCACAAATTAAAATAACAAAAACCTGCATTAAATATGGAATACCCGTAATTACCGCAACACAAATGCTGCACACAATGATTGAAAATCCAAGACCTACAAGAGCAGAGGTTTCCGATGTTGCTAATGCAATTCTAAATGGCACAGATGCCATAATGTTATCTGGTGAGACAGCTTATGGCAAATACCCACTCGAAGCTGTTAAGATGATGACTAAAATTGCTATAGAGGTTGAAAAATATAGAGAAAAAACACTATTTAAAGATGAAATTTTCTGCAGCAAAAAGATCATAAGAAACTATATTATTAAATGTGCAATTGATGCAACCAAGATAATGCCTGTTAAAGCTATTATTGTTGATTCACTTAAGGGAAGAACCGCAAGAATAATGGCAACATACAGAGCAAGTGTACCTCTATTTATTACAACAAATAATGAAAGGATAGCAAGGGAATTATCACTTTCTTACGGTGTTTATTCTAATCTTGTCGATCATAACTTCAAGGGAACAACTGAATTCGTAGTAACTTCTCTTGAAATGCTGAAAACACAAGGCATAGTTAAAGATTCAGATATTGTAGTAATTATCTCTGGAAATCCAAACAGAGCTACCAACAAAGGTACAGAATTTATGGAAATAAATACAGTAGAAGACGCAATTAAGGAACGAAACCTATAAAGAAAATAAGAAACAGTTTGGTTGATAATATATTTTATTCAACTAATACTTGCAACCCAGAATTATTTAATCTAAATAAAAGAAAAACTCATAAAGCACTTCTAACTAGCTATGGTGCCTATGAGTTTTTCTTAAGCAATATTAATTTATTTCAAAAGGTCATAGCACATAATACAAAAAATGTGTTTATATTCTCACAAACAAAAGAAAATTCACAGATTAATATTTCAGATCATAAATCTTGGAAATTCTTTAATAAAATAATTGATGTCAATTTAGATATAATAAATCTAATAAAAAACTTTGAATTTACAAGTATAGAAAATAAAATAATAGAAAATGACCATAAGATTGAAATTGTATTAAATTTTATTAAAGATATAACACAAGATATAAAAATTATTCCTATTATTTTAGGTAAACTTAAAAATCAAACTCTAAGAGAATTTAGTACATTTTTAAAACCATTTACAACAAAGAAAGAAAATTCTTTTATATTTCTCTCTCACTTTATCTCACGCTCTACAAACTTAAATAAAGCCATTCAACTGGCAACAACATTAAAGGAACTCTTAAATAGGCCTAATTTAAATCCATCAACTCTATTAGAATATTATAATGCGCGCAAAATATTACCTGAAAACATAGATGCAATCATCTTAATTTGCAAGCTTTTCCAAAAATTTGAATTTACAAACCACAATATTGTTAACAACAACAATGAACATTCAATAATAGAAAACGTATTAATAAACTAAAATTGACAAAACACAATTTTTAAATAAAATCTTCTATCTTTTTACAATTTTTCTTCAAAAAAACGCTAAGACCTACCTTTGAAATACTTCTTAGAGCACTTGCAGAAATCTTAATATTAACACTTTTCCCAAGCTCAGGAATAAAAAATTTCTTATTTATTAAATTTACTTTAAAAGTTCTTTTGGTCTTAACGCCAATGTGTTGTCCTGCTCCACCCTTTTTTTTAGCAAGTCCCTTTCTTGGAACATTATTTCCAAACATTGTTCTTTTGCCTGTTATTTCACATTCTCTTCCCATCTAAAATCTCCTAAACTGTACTTTTCTTCTCCAAATATAAATCCATCAACTTCAAAAACAAATTTAAACTATCAACTACATTTTTAATTATATTACCAAAGTTTACATTATTGCCATAACTTTTAACAAGATCAATATCAAGCTCTTTCCAATTATAAACAAGCTCCTTTTCTGAAGAAGGTTTCACATAATCTTCTAAACAATCATTCAAACGTCGTCTCAAAGAACTAACTTTTGAATAATACTCATTCAATATGACTAAAGCCTTTTTATTAATATCTGCTATTATACTTAAGAGCAATTTTTCTGATGACTTATCTCCAACAGAAGCTCTGTGCAAAAGAGCATTTACTCTATTCCCATAAGTACCCTGTTCGCCAAGATTATTATCAAAATCAATAAGATTGGAATAAGTGCCAACTAAAGAATGAATGTCATTAGAAATATCTCTAGAAACCTCCATATCCTTCCACTGTCCCTTAATAATAAGGATATTAATAATATCGCTTAGATCTTTTTTCACAAAATTAACTGCATGGGTTTTTAAATAACCTAAAAGATCAGAGTAAACATATCCGGTAGTATTTACAATATTAGACGTAATCTTAGTATTCATACATTCATTATAATTATCTAAACTTACAAGAGTAATTCCATGAAATAATTTCTCTGCTAAAAGTTTAGATTTGCTATTCTTTTGGAAAATCTCAATTTTTGCTATCTCATTTGAAACATGTTTAGAGAGATCATTAAAAAACACTTTTGCCTTTATTTTTGACTTTTTGACACCAGATATAGGTAAATAATCAGGATCACCGCTAACATATTTTATAAGATATAAAATTTCTTTAGTTTTATTTATCTCAATTATAGAAGTTAGTGTCTTAAGCCAAACATTTGGTTTAAGAGGAAAATTATCCCTATCTCCATATACCTCTAAAAGAATATCGTAAAGATTTCTCCAAATAGAAATATCTCTAATAGAATATATACACTCTAAAAAATCTTTAATATCATCAAGAATTACACCACAACTAACAGCACTAAATCTTGGCTTATATACAAAATCACCTTCTGGAAATAAACTATCAAAATTTTTAATAATTGAATAATACTGAAACGAAACCAAATCAAAAAAGATATCCAAAGCTCCGCAAGTTTCATCTATCAGCCTGATTTGTTCCTGAGTTATATTTTTCAACAAATAATTCAAATTATTATCCAAATTCTTAGGTATATCAGGTGTAAAATTGACTACATCATTAGCTGAGAAAGACCAAATATATTCCAAAGCTTGTCTTTGGCTATCACTTAAATACTTTTCAACAACAAAGTGAATTATTTTATTTGAAGATCGATATCTTTGTACAAAAAACTTGAAAGGAATAAAAGTTTTATAAAGATTATAAATAAATTTAGCGAACTGGGGTAAAGCCTGAATTTTTGAAGCATTAAAAAAACTGCTAACCTTACTTAGATTATTTTTGACTTCCCTAAGTCTTCTTTGCTTCACTTGCTCAGGGGTAAGCTCTCTGCTAAAGATAGAAACCAAAAAATCAACTAAACCCAAACTAGCTACTCTCCTTTCAGAATAAAATCTTAAGTTCTCAAAGAAACATATAAAATTACAAAATAACTATAAGAATTATACATAATTTATTGTAAAATGGAAGGGAATAGAACAAATAATTTTTATGTGCATAAAGAATCCAATTTTAATCATAGTTTTTACTTTAATTTTTAGTTGCTCAAAAAATGATACCATAACTATATTAACTGACAACAAAATTATTCCATTTTACATAAATCAATTCAATATCCAAAATAAAGCAAGTTTTATCATTAAATACAAAGAACATATCAACATACAAACGGCTAATGAAGAGAATGCGCAAGTAATTATCTCAAAAAATATAGACAATATAAATATAACCAAAAATTTTAAAAATATTAAAAAATACTATTATTCAGACTATCCAATATTAAATAATATATCTGAAAAGTTTGCACACAAAATTGTTCCCTTAAGCTTTGATGTTCCAATCTTAATATACAAAAATGAATATAATATACAAAAATATATTGATATACAAAATATTAAAGAAATACACAAAAGCTTTCAAAAAGAGAAAAAAATTTTTATCTCTCCATACATCTCTGAAAATTTATTTTACACCCTATCTGAAATTAATGACATAAACTTTTACTTTGGAAACAACAAACCAGAATATGATGATACAAAAATGTCGGACATGATAAATCATTTCAAATCTTTCATAGATACAAATGCACTTGTATTACACAAAAACTTCGCAGAAAAATATAAATATTTAGATTTAGAGAAAATATTACTTCAAAAAAAAACCATTTTAATTGCAGGATTAACTAACTTAACATATTACAATAGCTTAAATAAAGATACCAGGGACAAAATCAATTTTTCATATCTAACAAATAAGGGGAAAAAAACATCGGTATGCAACATAAACTTTATGGGAGTTAAAGAAATATCAAAACCTATAGAGAAATTCATTCAATGGATACTAAACCAAGAAATACAAAAATCCCTAATTAAATTTAAAGATAAAACAAAATTCAATGAACATTTTGGATTTGCAAATGGATTTACACCCTATAAAAGCTTAAACTTAAAATTAAAACACATAATAAAAGAAATACCTTCATTTATTATAGACGAAAATTACATAAACAAAGAGTCGTATATACTCAATAAAAAACAAATAGAAAAAGAAAATCACATGCTCAATGAATTATTTTTGTCTCATATAAACAACACAGAGCCTAAGTAAAGGTCATACTTCTTTATAAGTAACTCGCATTACATGTAATACAATAAAAAATAAGATAGAAAAAATCAGAATAAAAGATACATATATGTTAACGAATAATTGAATAAAGAGTGCTATTAAAATCAACAATAAATAATTTATAAAAAGCGAAATGATACCTGAAAAAATAGCTATTATCAAAGATATAAGAAATACCATAAATTTTGAATCAAATTCAAAATTTGCCCTAGAAGCTACAGCAATAAATAAAACACCTAAAAAAACTAATAAAATAGGACTCATCATTAAAAAAAGACTTGAAGAGAATACACTTATTAGTCTTAGGTTAAACATTCCAACTTGATTAAAAGCACTTAGAAGAACTTGAATGGGCAGAAAAACACCACCCTTACCAGAATTTGCAAATAAACGTAAATTATTAACATTCTTATTAATATCAATGATATTTGTATTACTTAAGTCAAAATCTGTAAGCGATACAATAATCTTAGTGGCAGTAATGTCACTATTTTCATTTTTCTTGTCTAAAACATTTTGATAAACTCGATTACCCTTAAGAGTAGCAAATGGTACTTTAATATGTAATATAACATTACCTGAGCCATTAAATCTAATAAGCTCAAAATTTTTAATCATTTTTATATAAGAAGAAACGGTATTTACAACCTTTTGCATATAAATATAATCATATGTTTCATTACTAGAATTGGGTTGAAATAAAAATACATCATTTATGCCATAATGTTCATAATACTTTTCAATCTCATCAAAAAAGAAATACTCATCCTTAAGCTTTTCCAAAGATTTATTCTTATAACTTAAGATCTCACTATCATTTGGAAATAAATTATGAAGCTTTAAAAAGCCATAATAAGCAGGTTTAAATTTTTCTGTATTGAGATATAAAAAATTTTTTTGTTTTTCTTCAAAGACTGAAGACTTCTTTTCGCTCTCGATATTTTTATATTCATTAATGGCCTTAAAAGTTAAGTCTAAGAGTGCCGAGAATTCATCATCTTTAGTAGAAACAAATCCCACGTAAGCAAAATAATTAGCCGTAGAATAATCACCTTTATCAATGAATCCATTAACAATATCTTGAAAATCTTTCTTAGTCAGATTTTTAATCAAATACATTTTAACAGTCTTTCTAACCTTTTCCAAATCAACATCATAGATAGGCATTCTATCATATTCAGACCTAGCCAAATAATAATTAATTGAAAGTTCATCGTTATCAGAAATAAGTCTCATCTTTTCATACATTCTAAGCAACTCTTCAAGGTATTTTTTTTTCTGCTTCAAAACCTCTATTAACTCATTTACATCTAAGGTCTTATTTGAAAATAAATTCATATCTATGCTTTTAAGCTCATTAACTATCGTATTTGTCTGACCTGCAAGAAGATTATACCTCTCATAGTTATAATTATATTCACTTCTTTGAGCAAGAATATAAGACATAATAGAGTTAAAAATAAACATAAAAATAAGGCCTATTACAAAAAACAGAAACATGAATGGATAGAGTTTTTTAAATAAATATCCTTTATATTCCCTTAGATAAAGTCGTGTTTCATGTTTAGCTAAAAAAATAAAATAAACTAAAACAAAAAAAATGAAAAATCCATTAAAATAATGATAAACGCTTAAAACAGTATCAAAAAATGTGGCTATTAATGTATGTTTTTCTAAATAATTTGCCCCAAAGAAATATGTGTAACAAAAAATAAGACCAATAAATAAAAATAAAAAAATAAAAAAATTACTTAAAAATGTATACAATTCTCTTTTCATATCTAACAAATTGATTTAATGCAAACTATTATCAAATCCTTTACTAATCCTAATATACTCAGAAATAAAGCTAATAAAATAAGTAGAAAAGAAAGTAAGTACACAAAAAATAAAAGGAACATAATTAGAAACTACATTTTCTCCCATAATCAAATCCAAACTCTCAGGAAATTTAATCGCATAAATATTATGAAGTTTAAAAAATAGTATAATGAAAACAGGATAAAGAAATAAAGAGAGACCACTTGAAAATATAAGATTAAAAACATAAGAAAATGAAAATAAAAGCAAAGCAAATCCAAATATATTTAAAATCAAACTAAAAGATTCTAAAGAAAGCAAAAAATTATTTAAAGTATCTAAATCATTAAAAACATTGCTAATTAGATTATTATATAACTTTTGAATAAAAAACGCACTTGTATTAAAATTCATGATGTCAGATTTAGAAAAATCTAAATCATATGAAAAAGTTTTAAAATCTCCATCATCAAACCCATTATCCTCAACTTTTAAAACACCTTTAAACCCGAACGATTTAACATCATTACCATAAAAAACTATCTTATCATCAAAAAAATGTACTACTCCATCTTTAATCATTTTTTCATTTTTGCTATGAAAATCCAAAAAGACAGAATTAAAATTAGCAGATGCTAAGAATCCAAAATAAGACAACAATAATATAAAAATAAAAACAACGCCATACAAAATCCTTTTAATGCGAAACGTCTTAATATTAAAAGGATAGGCAATCCTCATAAAGGTAGCAACTAAAGATAAAGGAAAGGCATAAAGATAAGCATCATAATAAAGTTCAAAACTCACAATAGAAAGATTCGCATGTAAAAACTTATATTTCAAGTAAGATGTACAAATGAAAATTAAGGAAAACATAAAAAACACAGAAATAAATCTACAAGATATTAAGAAAATAAATCTCAAAACACTCAACATAATAAGTTCCTACAAGTTATCAACAATCTAAGACTTCCCCGTAGAGAGAACTTCCTTAATCTTTTGCTTAGCTTCTTCAAAACTGATTTGCAAGGCTAAACTAATTTCATGCTGCAAAATTAATTCAAAATCATTTAAAATTCTTTTCTCATAGAAAGGCAATTCTTTTTGCATAGATTTTGTATACAAAAATTTATACAATTTAGCGGTACTTAATATATCACTTTGTTTATAAAAATCATGGCTACCATCTTTTATCTTTTTTTGATCTATTTGACCTTCAAAGTCTTTCATGATATCAAAAACTTCTTCTACCTTTTCTCTGCTAACTAAGGCCCTAATTCCAAGATCATCTGCTCTAGAAACTGGAACCATAAAAGTCATTTCATTGAATGGAAAATATATTTCATAATAATCAATAAACTCACCATTAAATTCCTTATTTTGGATGTTTTTTATTTTTCCCACTCCCTGCATTGGATAAACTACAGCTTGATCTAATACAAATGTCATTTCTTTACCTCATATAAATTTTACCAATACCTAAAAATCAAAAGAAATCACAAAAACACACTTAAATTAGTTCTAATGCCAAATTTATTTACATAAAACAAATTCTCAAGATAAGTATTACTACAAAAACTTATTATCATACTAGGAGTAAGTTTATTAATATTGGCAAAAAACATCTCTTTGTTTCTCTTAACAGCTTTCAAATCATAGTAACCAATAAAGTTAATCTCTTTATGTGACTCTTTCAATCTTAAAAAATTTCTCTTAGAAATTATTTTATCTTTATCAATAATATAACACGTTTTATATGTATTTTCCAGTACACTCATTGAAACAAGCAAAATTGAATTTGAATCATAGTAGCCAATGTCGACCCTTTTAAAAAACTTACAAAGAGATCTTAACAATTTAGAATTTGAAAAAACAAGTGAAGCACTCTTAACAAGATTCCTAAACCTTTTAAAAATTAAAAATTTTAACAAAGACTTACAATCAATAAAAATAACCATCGAATGATATGGATGGGATACAAGATATTCAAATCGACTAATCAATTTATCACTGCTCTTAAATACATCTATTGGTACCCCCAAAAAATAAATCCTATCTGGCTTTGAATATATATCTTTTAAATTAGCCATTATTACCCTCTAATAATAATTTAAAATGAACAAGCGAATAAACAATAGCCGTATCTGCTCTTAAAATTGGAGTATTAAATCTTACAAATTGAAAATTTAGTTTTTTAAAGAAATCAATTTCTGATTTTGAAAAACAACCCTCAGGACCTATTAAAATTCCAATTTTACCAGAAGCACTAATATCATTACCACAACTTAGCAAAACACCATCCTTATGAGCAACATAATAACTGACAGATGGGGAATAAGGAATGCTAAAAAAATTTCTGTAAAAATTAATACTAGGCACTTGAGTATTGCCACTTTGCTTTAAAGCTTCATCAATCAATTTTGCAAATCTTGAACTTTTAAATTTTAAATCATCCATCTCTATTCTAGCAACAGAATTATCAGCATTAACAATATTGATTTGATCTACGCCAATTTCAACAATTTGTCTTAAGCTTAAATCCAATTTTCTACCCTTAAGGTTAGATATAAACATACTTATTTCAAAATCACGCGTCTTAAGTTTTTCAATCTTAAGAGTAGAAAGCCTAATTAAATTATTATTTATACCAATAATCTCAGCAAACCTTATCTCTCTTCCCCTTAAGAGAACATTTAACGTATCGCCTAACTTAACTCTTCTTACATCAACAAGATAGTGATAAATCTTAACATCATCAATAATGATATCATTATCAAATAGACAACTATCATCTAAGACTATTTGTTTCACAGATTAATTTTTAGTCTCCTTTACAAGATATTCATAAGCAGCTCTTAAAGGTTTATCATAATGTAGATTATAAATTGGCATTTCGCTATGTGTGTCTTGATAAAATTGCAAAAATACATGATGCCCTAAAATGTCTTTATCTATATTCTGAATTGAATGTTCTTTAATAACCTTATCCACAAAAGCATCTATTTCTTCCTCAGTAATTGATTTTTTATTCTTTCTGCCATTTAAAAAGTTTTCTACCAATTTTTTATCAAAAATCTGCCTGTATGCTAAGACCTCGGTCTCAGAAAACTCTCTCTCTCCAATCTCTAAATCAGGCTTAATGCCAATATTATGAATACTGTTACCAGAGGGAGTATAGTATTTTGAATTTGTAATCTTAAATCCTCCGGTATAAAAAGGCAATATACGTTGAATTACTCCTTTACCATAAGATTTTTCCCCAATAACATAAACTCTCTCATTATCCTTTAAAGCTCCAACTAAAACTTCCGATGCCGATGCTGAATGTTTATCAATTAAAACAACAATTGGCATGTCTAAAGGTACTATATGTGAAGAACTAGCCTTATATTCCATGGGAACCTTAGAATCCCTTGCTCTTGTTGAGACAATAATTCCTTCAGCCAAAATATCATCAGCTATCTCTATTGCATCTTGAAGATACCCCCCGGTATTAAATCTTAGATCTAAGATCAAAGATTTGATGTTCTGAGATTGCAATTTTTCAAAAGCTTTTTTAAAAAATAGATTAGTATTTGGATTAAAACTTAATATCTTAATATACCCGACATCTCTGTTAATAACATCATGCTTAACAGTCTGTATATCTACTTTTTCTCTAACAAGTTCAAATTCAAGCTTTAAATCTTTGTCTCTTAAAACAGAAATTTTAACTTTCGTACCCGCTTTTCCCCTTAAGAGATCACCAACCTGCTCTATTGTCATTAAAGTAGTACTCTTACCATCAATAGCCGTAATGTAATCGCCAGACTTAACCCCGGCCTTATAAGCAGGCCCCTCTTCAAAAGCAGTAACAATCATTACATAAGAAGCATCGGAAATAGAACTATCAGATTTGACAGGAACATTTTTCTTAACGATAGAAACTCCAATCCCAACATAATTTCCTTCCGTAGTCTTTGAAATCTCTACTAAATCTTCTTTTGTCAAATATTGCGAATAAGGATCATTTAATGCCTTAAACATACCTTTTAAGGCCCCTTCAAAAATAGCCTCATCATCAACAGGCTCGACATAATTTCTCTTAATAAAATTAAAAGCCTCCATCATCATTTGACCATAACTTGACGCAGACATCTTACCCTTAGAAGAATCTGACTGCGCAAAGATAGATTCTACAATAACTGAAGAACTGATACTTAAAGCCAATACAAAGTATGCAAATACTAAAAATTTCTTTCTCATTGAATAATTCCTACATAAATAAAACTTGATTTTATCTTCATAATATAATATTTTAAGATTATGTTAAAGACAAATAACTCAAAAACAAAAGGAATAATTACAGGTCTCGTTCTCATTTTACAAACAATAGCAAGCACATTAATATTGTCAGCATTATATGGATTTGCTGAGAATACAATGATTGTAAATAACTCTTCTATCAAATTCATGATAGCATTCATCATATTTTCCCCAGAATTATGTGTATTAATATTAACAACGCACTATATGCTGTATGATCAATTTAAAATCCTTCACAACTTAATCACAATAACAAAAACCTTTCAAATAGCAATGAGTATTTTGCTTATTATATTGGGATTAGGCCTTGATTTATTATATGTCTATCAACCATGGTTACTTATTCTCTTAGGCACAATAATAATAACTTATACTATATTTAACGCAGTGATTTTAATTTTAATTAGAGCAAAGGATAAAATAACGGGGTAAAGATTTGATTATCATTCCTGTAGCTAGTGGAAAGGGAGGTGTTGGAAAATCTCTTTTTTCAACAAATATTGCAATTTGTCTTGCAAATGAAGGGAAAAAAGTATTACTTGTCGATCTTGACCTTGGCGGTTCAAATTTACATTCTATGCTTAATATCATACCTAAGAAAAGCATTGGGACTTTCCTTAAAACAAAAATCTCCTTTAAAGATATAATAATAGAATCAGGAATAAAAAATTTAAGCTTTATTGCAGGGGATTCAGATATTCCTGAACTTGCAAATATAGCCATCTTTCAAAAGAAAAAAATAATAAATAACTTAAAACACCTAAACTATGATTACCTAATAATTGACCTTGGTGCTGGTACAACATTTAATACAATAGACTTCTTTCTAATGTCAAATCGAGGAGTAATAGTAACAATCCCAACAGTAACAGCAACAATGAATGCCTATTTATTCTTAAAGAACGCAATATTTAGGCTTATGTCAAAAGTATTCACAAAAGAAACAAAAGCATACAAACTAATATCTGACATCAAAAAAGACTCTAGCGATTTACAAAAAATATATATACCTAATTTATTACTTAAAATCGAAACTTATGCTCCTGAAGATTATGAAAAATTTATGAAGATATTCTCACAGTTTAGTCCTTTCATAATATTTAACATGTTAAATAAACCTGATGATATTAAAAAAACCGAAAGAATACTCAAATCTGCAAAAAACTATTTAAATATAAATTTACAAAGCATAGGTTCAATTTACAAAGATGAGCTTATTGATAAAGCATTAAATCATAAAATACCAATAACTGTTTATAAACCAACAAGCTTAGCTTCCAAAAGTATTAAAAAAATAGCAAAAAAATTAATTGAACTTGAATCCGTAATAAATGATGTAGAACTATTAAGTGAAGACGATCTAAACGAAAGCTATCATTTTGTAATTAAAGAAGCACAAGACGAATACCTAGAAAAGTATGCATATCTTGAATCATTGCTAATGAACAAAACAATAGATGATAATGCAATTATTGATATAATAAAATCTCAACAAAAAGAAATTGCAACATTAAGGAAACAAAACATGATGTTAAAAAAAAAGTTATTTGCACAATTAAAAAAAGACTAAGGAGAAAAAAATGCCTAATTATATAAATTATCCTAGCTGGTTACATCCTGAAATAATTAAAGGAATTCCAATTACATGGTATAGTCTATCCTACATTATCGTAATCATAATTTGTTATAAATTTATCTGGTATCAAATAAAAGCTGATAAACTTGACATAAAACAAAGTGATTATGAGAAATTAATGTTTTCAATTGTTATGGGAGCAATAATTGGCGCAAGATTAACATCTACCTTAATTTATGATAGGAGTGGAATTTATTACACACACCCATGGCTAATTTTTCTACCATTTGACCGAAATTGGAATTTCACAGGATTTAGAGGAATGGCAATACACGGGGGATTTTTCGGAGTAATTATTGCACCATTAATAATGACAAATACCAAACTTAAAAACACAAATATAAAGAAATACTTCAGAAAGATAACTGATTACGGCTCACTAGCTTTCTCTTCGGGATATATACTTGGAAGATTTGCTAACTTTGCAAATGCAGAACTTTATGGAAGACCAATGAAAGGCGGGATAATATTTCCCAATGCAGAACCTTTTAAAGTAAATCAGAGCGGAGTAAAAGAATTTGCAGAATCAGTTGGACTGGAAATAGCACCTCACGACTTATTTGTTAATCTACCAAGGATTCCATCACAACTGATTGAAGGATTATTTGAAGGAACTGTAACCTTTTTATTGCTATGGTTTATTTTTAGAAAAATAAAAAAATATGATGGTTTTCTCTTTGGAGTGTACATAATTCTTTATGGATTATTCAGATTCCTTATCGAATACTTAAGAGAGCCGGACAAGGAAATAGGATTTGTTATAACTTACAAAAAACCTGAGAGCATATTGGATTTCTCATTTTTAAATATATCAATGGGACAAATATTCTCATTAATTCTAATATTATCTGGAATAATATGGCTCGCATGGGCTAGAACGAGACCAGAAAAACTAAAGAAATAAATATCAAAATATAGATTTATATCAAAATTAATATAAATTTATTTAAATAAGATGAAAAATCCAAATGCAATTGTAATATCTGAAGGGGCTATTAGCAATGATGATATTACAAAGATCAAATCTATTTTTAAAATATTACAAATAATAAAATCTAGAAAAAATATCTCTAAGGAATATATTAAACAAAGTAATATTAAGTTTGCTATTATTTACAACCATAAAAGACCAATAGATTTTTCAATCAATATAGCAAATGACTTAAAAAGCATTAATAACGTTCATTCTATCATTATAAACAATAAATCTATAGACAAAGCAATGTATAGGCCAAATTACATAGAGATATTAAACAACATCAGCGAATTAAGCGATAAACATAAATTAATACAACAGAAAAAACTTTATTATGACAATAATAATGCTAATCTTGATTTTTTCTTAAATCTATCTGAGCTTATTCAAGAAATCGTGATCATTACAAATACCGACAATGATATCATCTATATTAATGAAAAAGGCAGCAAAGAACTTGAACTCCCAATAAAAATCAGAGGAAAAACAAACAAAATAAGTGATATCAATATCATAGATTTAGAAAAAGAAACTAAAATAGATTTAAGTTACAACATAAATAACATTCCTGAATTCAAAAATATACTGATAACCGACTGCCTTTTAAAGGTTAAAAATAACAAAAAATTAATCGTCGATTTATTCATCAGTACAATTGCTCAAAACAACATTGATAAATTAATTACAATAAAAGACATATCAGACTTAAAATCTAAAAACAATATTCAGGATCTCGAAATCATTGATCAACAAACAGATCTATATAACATTAAAGGACTTGAAAAACTATTAATCAACCAAATTGAATCCTCTCATAAAAAGATATATTTATTTGATTTAGATTTACACATAAATACAGAATATGAATATAAAGGCAATAAAGACAACTTAGATTCAAAAATACTTAAGAAAATTACTTCTAGAATAATGTCATTCTATTCAGAATACATATTTAGACTCAAAGACAATAATTTAATAGTCATTATATCCACAAGTGGGGGGGAGCAAAGAATAATTTCAATTGCGGAAGAAATCAAAAAAACCATCTCCAGAGAACTTAGCAAAGAAGGCATCATAATATTCAAACTCAACATAGGAATAATAGAAGTAAATTTAAAAGAAGATATAGAGACAAAAATTTCAAAATTAAAAATAGCAACCAAAATATCTGATGAATATAAAGATTCTACGCCTATTTTATACAAAGATGAATTACCAGAAACAATACTTATTAAAAATCAAAATAAAATATTTGAATATATAGTAAAAGCAATAAAGAATGATTTTTTTAGTCTCTACTATCAAAAAATTACTCCTCTTAAAAAAGATCTAAAACCCAAAATTGAAATATTAACAAGACTTTTTGACTATACAGGGACTCCCATCCCAAACGACAATGTCTTTAGCTTAATAGATAAGTATAATCTAACTGTTGAAGTGGATAAATTGGTAGTTACTAAAACCTTAAGAGAATATACAAATTTTGTGGCAAAAAATGGTGTTCATATCTTTTCAATCAATATTTCACCATACTCACTTAAATCCAAAAACTTCAGAATGTTTCTAAAAGAAACACTTCTTAAAAGTCATGTCCCACTTCAAAACATATGCTTAGAAATAACAGAAACTGGGATTTTAGAAAATTTTGAATTAATCAAAACATATTTTAATGAACTTAAAACTTTCGGGGTTAAACTTGCACTTGACGATTTTGGTAGTGGATATACATCACTCTCATATATTAAAATCTTGCCAATAGATATTATCAAAATAGATGGTTCTTTTATTCAAGTAATAAATTCTAGTCAAATAGACCTTGTAATAATAAAATCAATAAAAGACATTGCTGATACAAAAAACATAAAAATTATAGCTGAATTTGTATCAAATGAAGAAATACTTAAGAAAATAAACGAGATCGGAATAGATTATGGACAAGGATTCCTATGGCATAAACCAGAACCTATTTAAAAATACACAAATGTTTTTTAATACTAGTGTAGCTCTAGTATAGATTAGGCCGCATAAAGGACACTGCAAAATTAATCCATTGCAGCTGTTTTTCATTATTGCTAAACTGCATTTAAAAAGAATAGAATGTTATAATAAGTAATCAGGAGGAGAAATTTTAATGACAAAACAAAATCCTTGGGTTTCTTTAAACGAAAAAGAGAGAAATAATGTTTTAGAATTTGCTCAAAAATATAAAAAATTTTTAAGCACAGTTAAAACCGAACGAGAAGCTACCAACTATGCTATACAAAAGGCAAAGGAAAAAGGTTTCATTAATGCCTGCGAAAAACAAGAATTCAAAGCTGGAGATAAAATCTTTTACACATGTCGCAATAAAAACATTGCTCTTATATTTATTGGAAGAGAGCCTATTGAGAATGGAATGAATTTCATTGTATCACATACAGATTCACCAAGACTTGATGCCAAACCATCACCGATTGCTGAAGAGAATGAATTTACAATGATGAAGACAAATTATTACGGAGGCATTAAAAAATATCAATGGTTATCCCTTCCTCTATCAATACGAGGAGTAATATTTTTGCAAAACGGAGAAAAAGTAGAGATTAACATCGGTGATGATAACAATGATCCCGTATTTGTAATTCCCGACATCTTGCCACATCTTGACAGAAAAGTACAAAGAGATAAAAAAGCTGATGACATCATAGAAGGTGAAAATTTAAAAATCATAATTGGAAGCCTACCTATTGACACTAAAGAAAAAGAAAAAGTAAAATTTGCTACTCTTAAGCTCATAAAAGAAAAATATAAAATAGAAGAAGAGGATTTCGTTTCAGCAGAAATAGAAATAGTACCAGCAGGAGAAGCAAAAGATGTCGGATTTGACAGGGCACTAATTGGTGCTTATGGTCAAGATGACAGGGTTTGTGTTTACACTTCACTAGAAGCTATACTTAATCTAGAAGAAACACCAAGCAAAACCGCTGTATGTTTTTTAGTTGACAAAGAAGAAATTGGATCAACTGGATCAACTGGACTAAATTCAAGATATCTTGAATATTTCGTATCAGACATAATATTTAAACTTAAAGAAGATAAATATAACAATCTCCTTGTTCAAAAAGTATTATGGAACTCAAAAAGCATATCTGCTGATGTTTGTGGTGCAATAAATCCCCTATTTAAATCAGTTCATGATGAACAAAACGCACCTAAATTGGGATATGGAATACCTATAATGAAATACACAGGTCACGGGGGTAAAATCATGGCTAGTGATTCTGATGCTGAGCTTGTCTCTTATATTAGGAATTTACTAAATAAAAATAACATAGCTTGGCAAGTAGCCACACTTGGAAAAGTAGACGAAGGTGGTGGCGGAACTGTTGCAAAATTCTTAGCACATTATGGAATAAGAACAATAGACATGGGACCTGGTGTTATTAGTATGCACTCACCATTTGAAATCACTTCTAAATTTGACATATATACTTCTTATATGGCTTATAAAGCGTTCTTTGAAGGATAACTAAATGAATAAAGAAACAATAAAAACATCGGAACATATTTTAGAATGCTTTGGGGGCATTGCAAACATTAAACAAGTAAACAAAGATTTAACTAGAATAAAAATCTTAGTTGACAGCAACTCTTTAGTTAAAAGAGAAAATCTAACAGACGATCGAAATATAATAGGAGCAATTAAATCAAATGAATTTACAGAAATTGTAATGAATTTTGAAATAATTGACGATGTTTATAGCAATATCATATATATGATGAATAAACAAACATAAGTAGGACCCGTTTGGGTCCTAAAATTTAAAATTTCTTATATAATCAACAACAGCTTCAGGTTTTAATTCTTTATTTAAGATTTTATACACTATATTAACTAGATTATGCTCATTTGAATTATTACCTAAATATTTTAAAAGCACAGAAACTTCCTTAGAAGCAACTATACCCTCTGGCAAATAACCAATTTTATGAATATTATTTATCAAATCATCTATATCTGTTAAACCTTCTAAGATATTTTTACTAATAATTTCACGACCAAATCGCCTATTTCTTCCAAAAATACTTCTACAAGTAACATCTAAATCTCCAGAACCAGCTAAAAATAAAAATGTTCCCTCATTGCAAGCGCCAAGCTTAAACGCAATATTTCGCATGTCATTTAATGAAACTGAAAATAAAAAAGACTCCGTATTATTTCCAATCAAATTTGGATCTTTAATTTTTATCTCATCTAAAATTCCAAATGCAATTGCAAATATATTTTTCAAAGCCGATGCTATCTGAACACCCAAAACATCATCGCTATAAAACATAGAAATAGAAGTGGCACTAAATAAATCAATAAATTCAAAAGCATTTGCTCTGTTTTTACTGGCAGCCACAAGGCCTGTAATAACTCCAAGTCCAACTTCTTCAGCATGACTTGGCCCTGCAATATAAGTAATTTCATCTTTATATTCTCTTAAAACACTTTCTGCTACCTCTACAATAGGGCAAGGTTTTCCATCAATTGTTATAAACCCTTTTGTAAGTATTGCCAAATTAAACTTTTTGGTAGCATACATACTTTTCAATTTATTAAAAACATTCAAAGTATAAAGGGAAGGTGTTGCAACAAAAACATAATCAGATTGACTTACGACATCAAGCAAATCAGAACTCGCAATCAAATTATCTGGCAATTTAATATCCTTTAAATACTTAACATTTTCATGATCATTATTAATGCTATCTCTAACATCTTCTTCAAAAGACCATATAAAAACATTATCCTTAAATTTATCTGCCAAAACCTTAGAAATAGCCGTTCCCCAAGCTCCTGCTCCCACTATAGATATTTTCATACATTTCTCCTTATAAATTTACATTCATAATAACTCATATTTCATTGTCTCGTCTATATAAACTCTGATCTTGTCATTCTCTTTAAATTTTTTTGAAATCATGTCATTGACTAATAAACTTCCAATCTCCTTGACTACGATCTTACTCACACTCTTAATACCAAGCCCACTTCCATAAGTCTTATTTTGAAAATAATCAACAATATTCTCTTCAAAAAAAACATCAATCTTTTCATTTTTTAGTATCTTAACAAAATTATTCATCTCTTCAATAATAGCCTTTTCAAAATCACTCTCACCTACAGGCCTAAAGAAAAAAATATGATCCACAAGATCCAAAAACTGACTAGAAAAACGTTTTTCTAACAAACTCCTGCCATTTAGTGTTTCATTTTTAAATCCAATACTAGCAAGTTCTCTATATTCTATATTAATATCTATTAGTATTATACTATCTGATAAGCTTACACTCCTACCAAGACTATCAAAAAGTCTGCCCGTATTAAATCCTTCAAAAAAAAATTCTATAACTCTCTTGGAAGATTTATCAAAATCGGATAGAAAAATAATTGAACTTGAAGATTTACTTAAAAATTTAAAAAATGTAGTAAATTCATCATAAGATTCAGATCCATATACAGGCCCTATTAATCGATTAATGCCATCAAAATCACCATACTCACTCACTCCCAAAGTCAATTTGGGTATCTTAAGTTCTTCTGACAAAATACCTGAAAGCTTATTCTTATCCACATCAGAAGAACCCATCAAAATAAAAATACCAAGAGTGTTATTTTTAAAGAGGAATTTAATCCTTAAAAGTTTAATGTGTAATATTAAATCAGATAAAATCTCCTCATCAATTATCATGCTTTCTCTTATTTTATGCTCTAAATTAATCATTAAGTCTTGATCATAAGCATCAAAATTAAAAATATTAGTTCCAATCATAGATTTAACAAAATCTCTCACATCATCGGCCGTTATAACTTTCCTGTTACCCTCAAGCTTAAATTTAGCCCCAAGACCATCTAATAAGTCAAAAGCTTTATCTGGAAGAAATCGGTCTTTCATATATTTAGACATAGTAATTGAAGCCCATATAGCTTCATCTGTGTACTCTACATTATGATGTTTTTCATATTGTTCCTTAGCCCCTTTTAGAATAATATATGTATCTTCAAAACTTGGCTCTCTAAGTTCTATGCTATGAAATCTTCTTATTAAAGCCTTATCTTTCAAAAAAAATTTTTGGTATTCATACTTAGTAGTAGCACCAATAAACTTTACTTCACCTAAAGTTAATATAGGCTTTAATAAATTTGAAACATCTATGTTGCTAAAAGAAGTAGCACCAGCTCCAACTATCATATGAATTTCATCAATAAAAAGAATTACTTTTTTTTTAAAATATAAGAAATCTAAAAGTTTATTTACTCTATCTTCCAGATCTCCCCTATACCGAGTCCCAGATATAAGTCTTCCAATATCAAGGGAATAAACCTCATAACCTGCCAACTCCTGGGGTACTTGGCCTGCCTTTATCATATAGGCAAGTCCTTGAAGCAATATTGTCTTTCCGACTCCAGGCTCTCCAAATACAATTGGATTACTTTTATGTTTGCGAAGCATGACTTGAATCAACTTACATAACTCTTTTTTTCTACCAATTAAGGGGTTTTTTTCTAAATTTGGATCTAGACTATCAATAACATTAACTAAAAAATCTTCAACATTGTTATCATCAAGTGAATCATCACTTTGTTCTAATTTAAAATAATCTTCTTCGAAAATACTTAAACCTCCATCCCTATCTATCCCTTTATTAAAAAGATCACTTTCAACCAATTTTTCATTTTCAAGAGAGCTTAAATCTAAGTCTGAACCTAAGTAATCATAAACTTCAATTATCTTGTCAAAGATAGTTAAATTAAAACCCGACTTTAATAAAGCATCTAAAATTGTATTTTTTCTTTTCCTTACTAATACCCATAACAAATCTTTCTCTTGTAATCTATAAGGTTTTTTATAATAACAAATTGTATCGATTATTTCTTGATATAAATCATTCATCTTAAAAAGATAATCTGAAATATCAGACTCTCTTAAAGGAAGCTGTTTGAAAAATCCTTCCAAAATTTTATTAAAATTATAAAAATCAAGCGTACATAAACTAAGCAACTCTTTAATTTTTTCACTACTAATTAAACTGTAAAAAATATGCTCTTCAGTAAAAACAAGATGCTTACGTTCCATAAAAAACAGAAATGATTTAAAAAATAAATTATTTAAAGCTCTTCTATTATACATGGAACACCAACTACAAAATAATTCTCAAAATTTTTTTCTTACCAATTCTAAGTTCAATCGCACCATTAGCAAAGCTATCCTTATTAAGGCAATAATTTTGATCTCCTATTCTTACTTTATCTACATAAACTCCACCAGAACTAATCAGTCGCCTAGCCTCTGACTTACTGGATACAATTTTTGAGCTAACCATTAAATCAACTAATAAAATAGTTCCTTCTAAACTAGTTAATGCCAACTTAAAGAAAGGAATATCAGATTTATCTCCCTCACCTCCTTTAAATGCTGCACTAGCTGCTGAGGATGCCTTTAAAGCTGCAGATTCCCCATGAACAATTTTTGTTATTTCAAAAGCTAAGGTTTCTTTTGCCTTATTTAACAAATACCCTTGAAAGCTTGAAATATGCTCAATCTCATCATCTTCCAAAAAAGTAAATAGATATAAAAACTTCTTAACATCCAAGTCCGGAACATTTCTAAAATATTGATAAAAATCATAAACACTGTAAAGCTTTGAATCAAGATAAACTGCTCCCTTTTCTGATTTACCCATCTTTTTGCCATCACTTCTTGTAATAAGCGGCAATGTAAGTCCAAAAACCTCTGTTCCCAACTTTCTCTTAACTAAATCAACTCCTGAGACAATATTTCCCCATTGATCATCTCCCCCAATTTGAAGTTTACAATTTTTAAGTTTATTTAACATATAAAAATCATACGATTGCAAAAGTTGATAATTAAATTCAATAAACGAAAGACCGTCCTTCAATCTTCTCTTATAAGTCTCAAATCCTAGCATACGATTAACAGAAAAATAAACCCCAATATCTCTTAAAAATTCAATATAATTAATATTATCAAGCCATTCTGAATTATCAATGATATATCCGTGACTGAAATCTATTATTCTAAGCAATTGCTCTTTTATTGCCTTAACATTTGCCTCTATATCTTCTTTAGGCAAAATCTTTCGCATTACGTCCTTACCTGAAGGATCTCCTATTTTCGTAGTCCCGCCACCAACTAAAGCAATAGGAATATGACCTTGCCTTTGAAGGTGTGCCATTGCCATAAAAGGAATTAAATGTCCAATATGCAAAGAAGTTGAAGTAGCATCAACTCCAACATAAAAAACCATCTTCTCCCTATCCATTAATACGCTTAAAGCTTCCAAATTAGTACACTGTTTTAAGAATCCTCTTTTTTCCAAAATCCCTAAGGCAAGATTCATCTATCTGAAACTCCCTTATAATTTAGAATTTCGGTTCTAACATATGAATATAAGTCATTAATAGGAATTCTAACTTGAGTCATAGTATCTCTATGTCTTAAAGTAACAGTTTTATTTTCAATACTATCATAATCTACTGTTACACAATAAGGTGTACCAATTTCATCTTGACGTCTGTAACGCTTACCTATTGTACCATTATCATCATAAAACATGTAAAAATCATCACTAAACTGCATAAACACCTTTCGAGCAAGCTCAGGAAGTCCATCTTTCTTTACAAGAGGCAGTATTGCAACTTTATAAGGAGCAATTTTAGGATGCAAGCGCAGAACTATTCGTTTGTCCCCTCCCTCAAGTTCTTCATGAGCATAAGCATCACAAAGAGTCATTAAAACACTCCTTGTAAGTCCAAGAGACGTCTCAATAACATAAGGAATATACCTATCACCGCTTATTAAATCATGATATTCAAATAATTTAGGCTTACCACAAAACTTAGCATGCTGCGATAAATCATAATTACCTCTATTATGAATTCCCTCAATTTCTTGAAAACCAAATGGAAATTTATATTCAATATCAATTGCAGCCTTAGCATAATGAGCAAGTTCATCTCCTTTATGTTCTTTAAACCTAAGATTATCAGATTTTATTCCAAGAATTTCAATAAAGAAATTCAGTCTCTTTTGCTGCCAATAATAATACCAATCATCCATCTGATTAGGATGTACAAAAAATTGCATTTCCATCTGTTCAAATTCACAAGTCCTAAATATAAAATTTTTAGCTACTATCTCATTTCTAAATGCCTTCCCAACCTGGGCGATTCCAAAAGGAACCTTAAGCCTTGTAGAATCTAGCACATTGCGAAAATTAACAAAAATACCCTGAGCAGTCTCTGGTCTTAAATAAATTTCATTAGAACTATCTTCAACAGCTCCAATATTAGTCTTAAACATTAGATCAAAACTTCGTGGATCTGTAAATGTACCCATAGAATTACAATTAGGACAACCCTTAGAAAAATCAATAGAATCTATTTTGAATCTATTTTTACAATTTTTACAGTCAACTAGTAGCTCTGCAAAACTTTCAACATGTCCTGATGCTGTCCAAACCTCAGATCTCATTAAAATGGAACTATCTAACCCTACCACATTTTCATGTGAGTAAACCATGTTTTTCCACCACTCTTTTTGTATGTTTTGCTTAAGCTCAATACCCAAAGGACCATAATCCCATACACCTGAGAGACCCCCATAAACTTCTGAGGATTGAAATACAAAACCTTTTCTCTTAGCAAGTGAAATAATATCTTCTATTCTAATCATACTTAAACATCCTAAAAACTTATTTATAATTCATGTCTTTTTAAAAATTGTTGCGCTTGACTTATTCTATCAAAAACCTTAACTTTGCCAAGTAATTGCAAAGAATCAAAAAGAGGCGGTGATACCTTGCTTCCAAGAACTGCAATCCTAATTGGAAGAAGCACTTCTCCTATCTTTAGATTATTCTCCTTAGCAAAATTATAAAAAATTTTTTCGTTATCAGGCAACATCCTTGTTTCAAAATCTTCTAATACTGGCTTAATCTTTTCCAAAAGCAAATAAATATCACTTGCTGTTTTTTTCTTACCTAAAAACTCATCTAAATTCCACGTTTTAATATCTTCATAGAAAAACTTAAGCATAGTTACAGCCTCACTAAGTTTTCTAATTCTTGGCTTTATTAGAGGAATTAAAAGCATTAATTTTTGCTCATCACAAGAATTAATATCTTCTTTAATATAGCCTGCTTTTTGCAAGAATGGGATTAAAAGCTTGGCTAACTCATCATCTCCTTTCTCTCTAATATAATGGCTATTAAAAAAATCTAATTTATTATAATCAAAAACAGCAGGGGATTTATTGACTCGCTCAATAGAAAATAGTCTTTGAAGTTCATTTTTCGTGAAAAATTCACTCTTATCATCATAAGACCAACCAAGCAAGGTAATGTAATTAATAATAGCTTCTGGAAGATATCCATCAGCAATAAATTGTTTTAAAGCTGTAGCACCATGCCTCTTGCTTAATTTCTGACCATCGCTTCCCATTACCATTGGAAGATGGCAATAAATGGGGGGCTTCCATCCAAAAGCATTATAAAGAAGCACATGCAAAGGCCCTGAGGACACCCATTCTTGAGCTCTTAATACATGCGAGATTTCCATTAAATGATCATCAACAACATTTGCAAGATGATAAGTTGGAAGTCCATCGGATTTAAGAATCACAGGATCAGGACTAATATCCTTATTTGCCCACGTAACCTTGTCAAGTAAAATGTCATTAAAACAAGTCTCCCCGTCAAGAGGAATCTTAAATCTAATAACAGGAGTGATGCCTAAACTTAAAACATCTTTTATTTCACTCTCACTTAAATTTCTGCAATGTCTATCATAACCTGGTGCCATTTTATTTACAGTTTGAATCTTTCTGATCCTCTCAAGTCTATCAGGCTTGCAATAACAATAATAAGCATTTCCAAGTTCAATCAATTGTTTAGCATATTTTTGATATATTGCTGTTCTCTTTGACTGAACATAAGGTTCATAAGGACCTCCACAAGTAGGTCCCTCATCAAAATCAATGCCAAGCCACTTTAAACTTTGATACAAATCCTCTTCTGCTTCTTGAAAATATCTACTCTGGTCAGTATCCTCTATTCTAAGCAAAAATTTCCCACCACAGGACCGAGCAAAAAAATAATTAAATAAAGCTGTTCTAATGCCTCCAATGTGCTGCAACCCAGTAGGAGAAGGCGCATATCTAACTCTTATATTCAAAACATACCTCTTTTAATAAAAAATATCCTTTTTTGAAATATCATAAATGTAATAAAACACTATAAAAAATAAGTTTGAATTAAGCAACTTTGTATGCTTAACATTCAATCGATCTTTATATTTAAAATACTTACCTCTAATCTCAAGCCTATTTTTTTCAATCAATTGGTATTCCAAATTCGATTTTCTCAAAACATAATAAAAATAAAGTGTAAAAATAGGATCCCCTCTTAAAAAATACTTCTTTAAAAAATTGATTTCATCAATTAATTTACCATATTCTTTATCGGAAATAGTATTAAGTGCCACACAATACCTTATCCATTTATTCTCACTGCCTGCATGATTTACAATCAAACTAGAAGCTTTCTCTTTTTCTCTAAAACTAATACATATAGAATAAAGTTCTATTATCGTCTTATTGCTCATTTTAGTATCTTTTAAATAAAAATAAATCTCATCAAGACTCTTTTTATCTTGTTTAATTAAAATTATTTTTAAAAGAAGAGAAATATCAAATACACTCTTAAGTGTCTTACGAATCATCTTAAGCTTTAAAAAAGTATAAGTATGCTCTACACCATTCAATATAAAATATAATCTTGAATATAGAAGTTTAGAATAAACAATATTAAAAATAAATATAAATATAATAAAAGTTAAAAGAACCTGAGCATGCAAAACAATAAAGTCTAAAAAATTCGAAAATTTTAAAATTTCTAATAAATAAATAAAACACAGGAAAATGCCAAAAAACACGATATTAAAAATAAAAAGTATTCTATCAACCATCAAAAATCTCTTATAATAAAGTTCAATTTTAAAATTAATGTATACATGTAGTATTATACTAAATAGATAGACAATTAATAAATAATATGCTAACACACGCTTATTACTAAGTTTGGAGCCTAAGGAGCAAAATGCAAAGCTTTGATAACCTATCAAAAGATATAAAAAATTTTTCGTATATAATAGATAAAGATTTCTTAGTATGGCCTAAAAACTCGCTTTTAAACCCTATTAACACTGAACTTATTGAAAAATGGGGCTTAAAAAATGCTCTCAAGCTGCAAAGAACGTTCTTTGATGAAACATTAATACGAGAAACAAAAAAACTTATTAATATAGAATATGATGAAGAATCCATTGCCAATTATCATATACTAATAAGTAATTTAGAAGAAGTATATGAAACTTGCAAGAAAAACAAAAAAATCTACTATCAAGACGTTCTTCCAACCATCAAAAAGGTAATGGAATTTTATAAAAAAAATCAACAAACATTCATCAAATATATGAAAGTACCTAAGCTCTTGTCCGACTACCATGTTGTTCACTCAATAAACACCGCAATACTAACCGTGGCACTTGGAAACGAGATGAATTTAAACAATCATAAGACAGTTGAACTTTGTACAATAGCTCTTCTGCACAAAATAGGTTTCCTATTTATCCCTTTGAGAATAAGTGAAAAAAAAGAAAAATTAAGCGATGAAGAATTTCAAGTAATCAAAAAATATCCCATACTTGGTTATAAAATACTCTCAACTACTAATTTCTCACAATCTATCTGCCTAGCAATACTAACTCATAAAGAAAACTTAGATGGTTCAGGATACCCTAACAAACTTAAAAGCGAAAAGATAAATATTGAGTCTAATATAATAGGTGCCGCTAGTGCATACAGTGCAATCCTTCTAGAGAAAACATATAAAGGAGCTTTAAACTCTGGTGCATCTCTTATTGAACTAATACAAGATGCTGATAGGAAATTTGACAAAAGGGTTTTAAAACTAATAATTAAGGTTCTCTCTCAATGTCCTCTAGACTTTATTGTTGAACTTAATGACAATTCAATTGCTAAAATAATAAAAATCAACGAAATTAATGTTAATGTCCCATATATAAAATACATAATAAAGGATGGCAAAATTGTACCCCCTAGCGAAAATCAAAATTACGTTAAATCCATACCTAAAACAGAAACGGGAGTAAAAAAAATACTAAGACAAGATGAAATAGAATTTATTTTAAAAAAATATGGCTTAAAGGAAATGTAAAAGGAGAAAAGTATGATTTTAATAACATCTGCAATGGATGAAGAATCGACAGAGATAAATAAGATTATCGAAAACAAAGAAGAAGTTATATTAGATGAGTATTCGGGTGGGAAAAAAATTTATAAGGGAGAAATTGCGGGTCACAAGGTAATCTCTTTAACTACTGGCATTGGAAAAGTAAATGCCGCTATGTGGAATAGCTATATTATATCAAGATATAAAATCACTCATATAATTAATTCAGGAACTGCTGGGGGGATTAAAGAATCTACAAATCTTAAAATAACAGACATAATAGTATCATCAGAAACGGCATTTCATGATTTTAATTTAACTAAATTTGGACATAAAATAGGGCAAGTACCGGGCTTTCCACAAAAATTTAAAGCAGATGAAAATTTATTAAGCAAAATTATTAATATTACCCAAGATAAATTTAAAAATATTAATGTTCATATTGGTCTAATACTTACAGGTGATCAATTTATTGGAGACGAAAAACAATTAGAAGAAATTAAAAATAACTTTGCAGATGCTTTAGCTGTAGAGATGGAAAGTGCTGCGGTTGCCCAAGTAGCATATACATTCAAAATACCTTTTATTATCATTCGTTCTATATCTGATTTACTAAACATCAAAGATAATCACATAGATTTCAATAAGTTCTTACAAGATGCATCAATGAACTCAGCCAAGATGGTAAGAGAACTCATTAAACTCATATAATTTATATACAAAGGTGATAATATGCTCAATAATAATCTAACATCAACATCTGAAGCCGTATCTGAAGGACATCCGGATAAGATTGCGGATCAAATTTCTGACGCTATACTTGATGAAATACTTAAAAGAGATAAAATGGCAAAAGTCGCATGCGAGACTTTAGTTTCACAGAACTTAGTAGTAATAGCAGGAGAGATAAACAGCAAAGCAAAAAAAGATATAGATATAAAGGAAATTGCAAAACAAACAATAAAAAATATTGGATACACAAATATAGAATATGGACTTGACTATAAATCTGCTACAATAATTGATGCTATTGGCTCCCAGTCAATTGACATTACAAATGCAGTTGATAAAAAAGATACGAAAGATATAGGAGCAGGTGATCAGGGAATAATATTTGGTTATGCATGCAATGAGACTGAAAATTTTTTACCAATAGCATATGAATTATCTAACTTAATCTTGCAAAAAGCCAGCGAACTTAGAAAATCAGGTGAAATTAAATGGCTACGTCCTGACGCAAAATCCCAAGTTACCATTGAATATGATTCTAATAAAAATCCTATTAGAATCAATAATATTGTTGTATCTCATCAACATGACCCTGATATTCCCCAAGATTTCCTAAGACAAACAATTATTGAAAAGATTATAAAACCTACCCTGCAAAGCAAATCAATGCTTGATGAGAATATCAAATATTATATTAACCCCTCAGGCAATTTTGTAATCGGAGGACCTACTGGGGATACAGGTCTTACAGGAAGAAAGATTATTGCTGATAGTTATGGTGGATTTGCAAGGCATGGTGGTGGTGCTTACAGCGGCAAAGATGCTACTAAGGTTGACCGGTCAGCTGCTTACATATCAAGATACATTGCTAAAAACATGGTAGCCGCAGGCATTTCTAAAGAATTTGAAATGCAACTTGCTTATGCCATTGGAATTCCCAATCCAGTATCTATTAAAATAACTACAGGCATAAATGATCATGAATATGAAAAAAAAATATTAAGTTTTATCATAAATAACTTTGACCTAACTCCCAACGGTATAATTAAAAAATTAAAATTAAGAGAACCTATTTACTCTAAGACATGCATATACGGACATTTCGGAAAAAATGAACTAGAATGGGAAAAATTAGATTTCGTAGACATAATAAAAAAGGAGTTTAAAATATGAATAAAATATCGAGCTTTACAATTGATCACACAAAACTAAAACCTGGTATATATATATCAAGAAAAGATATATTTGAAAATTTAACATGCACTACTGTAGATATTAGGATGAAAGCTCCCAATAGAGAGCCTGTAATTAATAACGCGGAAATGCATACAATTGAACATATAGGAGCAACACTGCTGAGAAATAATAAAGTCTGGGGCGATAAAATATTATATTTTGGGCCAATGGGCTGTAGAACTGGATTTTACCTAATCCTTTTAGGAAACTATGAGAGCAAAGATCTTATTGATTTAATATCTTGGCTTTTTCATGAGATTACAAATTTTCAAGGAAATGTCACAGGAGCAACTGAAAAGGAATGTGGTAATTACCAAGATCACAATCTAAACATGGCAAAATATGAATCTAATCGGTATTTAACAACACTAACAAATATAAAAGAGGAAAACTTAACATATCCTTAAGAACAGTAAAAATCCATTTACAAAAAACACTATGTCATTTGTAAAATATAAGTAAGATATTTTACAATATGTCCTGCAATTTAAATTCAACATACAGACTAACTTAGGTTTAGTAACAAGTTTTTATAAAAGCAAAATCTCTATTTTAATAAAAAATCTTAAATATTCTGACTTATCTTCTCCGACAAATCTAAAAGTTCATCTCCTGAAAGTTCAATATTACTGCCTCTCTTAAAACCAAGATTATCCCCCCGGAACCTCGGAATCACATGAAAATGAGTATGAAAAATAACTTGTCCCGCATCAGAACCAATTGCACTATAAATATTAACGCCCTTACAAATATTCAAATCTAACTTTTTCAAAGAAAGAGCTATCCTCTTACAAACCTTTAATATTTGTCCATTAATTTCATCACTCATACCCAAAGCATCATTGCTATGTTGTTTTGGAATAACAAGAGTATGTCCAATATTTAAAGGATTAATATCAAGAAAAGCAAGCACTAACTCATCCTCATAAACCTTATAACAGGACATTTCATTTTTTACTATTTTACAAAAAATACAATCACTCAAAATTTTCTCCAATTTAATTCTATTTTAATTCCATTTACTCCCACTAGAAATAGAGCACACTTAAAAATAATTGGCTAATACTAATTTTGCTATATTAAAATAAGCAATTAAGGTAATAACATCAGCAATAGTAGTAATTAAAGGCCCAGCCATTAAAGCTGGATCTATTTTTACAAACTTGGCTAAAATGGGTAAAAGACCGCCCAATATTTTTGCTACCATCAACCCTATCATCAAACATGCAGAAACAACAAAAGCTATTCTAAACCTCTCATTATGTTCAGGAATTACAAAAAATATAATTCTTAAAAAGTTAATACTAGCAAGAATTGAACCAACTAAAACACTAACACATACTTCCTTAAGTAGCACCTTAAGAAAATCCCTTACCTTCAAAGTCCCAAGAGCAAGTTCGCGAATGATTAACGCAGATGCTTGCGAGCCAGCATTTCCTGAAGTATCCATTAAAAGTGGAATAAAGCTGGTTAAGATAACCAAAGATAAAACTAAATTCTGATAATTAGTAATTATAGTGGCGGTCAAAGTAGAAGATATCATAAGTACCAAAAGCCAAATTATTCTATTTTTTGTCATGTCAAAAATAGAAGTATCAAGATAAGACTTACCTAAAGGGGTAACTGCTGCCATTATCTGAAAATCTTCAGTATTTAAATTCTGAATAACTTCAAGAATATCATCAATAATAATGACTCCTATCATTCGTCCCTCATTATCAACAACAGGAACACTCGAGATATCATGATTTTGAAAAAGCAGAGCAACATCTTCCTTCTCATCACTAACTTTTACAATATAAAATCCACTATTTTTCATTATTGCAGAAATAATAACATCATCACTAGATAACATTAAATCTTCAATCTTGACAACGCCTTTTAACCGTTTTTCTTCATCTGTAATATAATAGGTATAAATGTCTTCCTTAGTTTTTGCAACCTTTCTAATATAATCAAGAGCTTCTCCAACACGAAAATAATCTTTAAGCTCAATATATTCTATAGTCACAATTGAACCAGCAGAATCATCACTGTAAGACAAGAATTTATTAATAATTTCTCTATTTTCCTCAGTAGAACTTGCTAAAAACCTTTGCACAACATTTGCTGGGACTTCTTCTAAGAGATCAATAACATCATCAAGATTAAGTTCATCTATCATCTCTCTTATTTCTCTATTTGTAAAAGAATTAGCTAATTTATTTTTTGTGACTTGATCAAAGTTAGAAAAAGCTTCAACGGCAACCTTCTTGGGTAAGAACCTATAAAGCAAAATCAAATCAGAACCATTAAGTTTCTTTAAAGCTTCACTAATATCAAAAGCATCGTACCTTAAAAGCTCTTCCTTTATATCAGAGTATTTCTTCTCTTCAAGCAAGGTTTTTAAAAATACAACATCTATCATATCAATATCTCCAAGATTTTAATTTCGAATAAATGTTTATAGCTAACCTATTAATTAAAGCTTATCTAAAAGCATTGAACATCTACCTGACGGTATAGGTAGAGTCTTTTCTTTTTTATTTAATATATTTATTGTAAAGTAGTAAAGTTTTTCTGATTCCATTTTGATCTCCCAGCCCCTCTTGCCCTTATTGCATATAATTGTGGTTCGATTCTTCTTAAGTGATAAACTCTCTATTCCCATAACTTCAAGAGCAGGAATATTCCAATAGACTGTTTTATCAGGCAAGCTAATTGTAAGTCCAATAATATTTTCTATCATAAGGCTAATACTAAAAAGTGCAAGATAACAAATAACATCTTTTTCTGGAAGGAGTTTTTGCTCAACATCCAAATATGCAGGTCCCTCTTTCATTGGCTTATAAGCTTCCCAAATATGCCCCTTAACTTTGCTATCGGGCAATAGAGTATCTAATATATAATATAAATGTCTTATGGTAAATTCCCTTGCGATATTTGCACGTCCACAATATTCAAGTCCTTTAATAACAAAAAAATTCATGTAAGTATAAACAGAACCATAATACCCATTCCCATCCGAATTAAAGCCAGGATCATTAGCCGAAAGAGTAGGAAAAGGATTTGGAGTGCCAAAGTGTTCATGACTTTTTAAATAAAAAATCATTCTCTCTATTCTATCCTCACTTGGAATCTCAGAGAGAAGAGGTAAGAATCCTACTATTGTCTTACACCTAACAATATTCTCATTAATATCAAGATCATAATAAAAGCCATCTTTCTCATCCCACATCAATGAATTAATTTTAGCTTTAAGAGAGAAATATCTCTTTTTATACTCGAGGGATAAATTCTTATCATTTAATATGTCTGCCAACTTTGCAATACAATATGCACTATGCACCTGAAATGAATTAAAATCTATAGGGTAATAAGCATCCTTTCTGGGAGAATTTTTATAAAAAATTTTATTCATATCAATTGAATAAAGACCATTTGATTTTAAAAACTTTTTCTCTATCCATTTATAATACTTACTCAGAACTGGCAAAACATCACAAATACGTCTCTTATTTCCTGTTTTATGATATAAATTATATTCAACCCAAGCAAAAATTGGCAATCCAATACCATCATCATTTCCTTCCATATGAACAACATTATTATTATGGTCATAACGGGCTCTAATTGCACCAGATGCCTCTTGAAGTTCATAAAACTTATCAATAGTAGATGTGGGGGAATATTCCCCATTACTGTAAACAAGAAAAAAGCTTGAAAGACAAGCTTGAAGTTGATCTATAAACTCAAGATTTTCAGAATAATAGTTCTTATCCTTTCTACCTTTCTCCAAAGCTTGTGAGAAAACAATTTTGTCTCGAATCCAAGAAAGACTCTTATTATAAATATCAATAAAATCCTGATCGTAATAGTAAATTTTGGGAAACACATTCTTATTCAATGCTCAAACCTCTGAAAAACAAATATCAATCGACTCCTATTTATTATACATTATTATAATAACAAAATGAGACTGAAAACCAAAAATTTTAATATTAAACACAATCTTAAAGCTAAGCAACATCTAATCAAAACAAATCAGTTAAAACTACAAATCACAAAAACAGATTGATAACTTAAAAATTAAAAAAGCTTGAGCACAAACTACAGACATCAAGCCTACCTCATATTGAAAAAATATGCAATATATTATCTCAATAATTACTTGAAATTCACATTAATTAAAGAATCTTCCTCATAAATTGATTATAAGTCCTCTCATTATTTGGAACAATAATCTTTCCATTAATTATTCCCTCAGAAAGATCATCTAATTCCTTTTCAAGCTCGAAAGAAATCATCTTAGGATTTTTAACAAAATCTAAAAATCCTTCTTTTAATCCATAACTTAATACTTGCCCCCCTTCAAAGGCATTTGTCTTTAAGTAATTAGAAATCATAATATTTAAAACTCGTCCAATATCTTTAATTGAAGACGTAATAACATTATCAGGTGCAAGGTGTGACTGATCCTGATCAACTCCAATAACATAATGCCCATCTCCAAGATCACGAGCAGACTCAATAACTCCAAGCCCAGCTAAACCTGCAACATGATAAATAATGTCTACGCCTTCCGCATACATCGCATTTGCCATATTCTTTCCAGTCTCAGTATTAACAAAATTGCCAATATACTTATTATCAATATTGATATGCTTATTTGCATAAATAGCACCAGCTTCATACCCATACCTAAATGTATTAACAACTACATCATCAAATCCACCTAAAAATCCAATTTTACCCGTCTTAGACATCTTAGCTGCAATATAACCTACCAGAAATGCTCCTTCCTCAGTTCTAAAAGTTATGGCTGACAAGTTTTCAGGAATGACCAAATCACTCTCATAAACCGGATCAATAATTACATATTTGCTCTCTGGATTTTCCAAAGCAGCAATAATAGCAAAATCACTAAACTTATATCCAATTAACCAGAGAAAATTTGAACCATTATTCTTTAATGACTCAAGATCAGCTAAATAAGAATTTGCATTAGACTCCTTCATCATTATTTCTAATCCAAATTCTTTTTCTACCTTCTTAGCACCCTTCCAAGCACTCCCATTAAAAGATTCATCATCAAAAGTTCCATCGACTAAGATAGCAATCTTAGTAAGTCCACTACCAGCTTTAGAACCAGAACATGAAAAACACAAAATACATAAAATTAAAAATAAATTTTTCATATTATATCTCCCTTTAAACCAATCTAACTAAATTTTATAACCTCGCCTTAAATAAATCAAATTCATGTTCAGTAGAAGGTATAATAAGCTCCCCATTAACTATCGCAGTCTGAATCTTTGTAATGACATCAATCAAATCATTGTCGATAATATTAGGGTCCTTAATAATATCTATAACGCCCTCCTTCATTCCTCTTTCAATCATCCTACCACCATTAAATCTATTACTTTTAACAGCATCTAATGAAAAATTGTATATAGCCTTCCCAACATCCTTAATTACAGAAGTAATAACATGCCCAGGTGCAAGGTGTGCCATATCTTTATTAACCCCAATTACATAATGACCAGGCCCAAGTTCCTTTGCAACAGTAAACACACCAAGCAACGCAGGACCCATTACAGGAAAAATAATATCAATGCCCTCCGCAACATACATGTGCTCGGCAACCTCTTTACCAGTATCGTTGCTCAATTCATCTAAAATTCTCTTTAAAATAACTTTTGTCTTAGGATTTGCATAAAAAGCCCCTGCTCTAAATCCAATTACAAACCTTTCAACATACCCAACATCAACACCAGTCAAAAACCCAATCCTATTGCTCTTACTCATCTTAGCAGCTAGATACCCAGCTAAAAATGCTCCTTCCTCAGATTTAAAATTAATAGCTAAAAGATTTTTAGGCAATTGAACATTAACATAATTAAAAGGATCTATAATTCCATAAAAAATATTTGGATTCTCATAAGCAAATCTTAATGCAGGCTCTGAAAAATGAGCACTAATAAACCAAATAAAATTGACACCATCCTTTTGTAACGCGTAAACATCTTCTGCTAATACTTCATCAGCTGTCATCAATCTCTTGCCTTCAACAGGATAAGGTGTTAAAACCTTTGGAATAAGTTTGATTTTAAACTCATTTCTTATGTTAACAGCACCATCAAGAGCATTTTGCAAATAACCCTTATCATTGAAATCGCCTGGAGCCATAATCCCCATAACAATTCGACTATCAACAGCAACAGAAGAAGATTTTTTTGAAGAAAAACAAGACACAAATAATAAACTAAATAAAATTATAAAACATAAATTTTTTGACACAGGCTATTCTCTCCCATAAAACAAATTTAAACATTTTTCAATTTTAAAATAAAAATCTATACAAACTATCAACAAAAACAACACTAAATTTACCTTATATAAAAGGTAAATTTAGAAATAAACATTAATGAAATTGCCTCTCTTTAAGCAAGGATTTAATTTAATAGATTATTCATATCTAAAAACTTATTATATTCATCAAGATTGCTTGGAACCAAGATATCATCACGAACTATTTTATCTTCTATAGTCTCAATCTCAACTTTAATGTAATCTTTAATTTTAGAATCATGCTTAACAATACCTACAGCACCATCTTTAAGCCCAAATTTTAATATTTTGCCACCATCAAAATCATTTGTATTTAAATAATTCTTTGTTATCTCATAAAGAGAATTCCCAACATTTTTAACAACTGACGTTAAAACATTATCAGGCGCAAGATATGACTGATCCTGATCAACTCCAATAATATAATGTCCAGCACCAAGTTCTTTTGCAACCTCAATAGCACCAAGACCTGCAAGCCCTGCTGCTGCAAATATAATGTCAATCCCAGAAGCATACATCTTGCTTGCCATTGAACGTCCAAGTGAAAGATCAGAGAATGAGCCTACATATTGAGAATTCAACTCAATGTTTTTATTTGCATATTTAGCACCAGCTTCATATCCACATTTAAACGAATTAACAACTACACCATTCATTCCACCTATAAATCCAATCTTACCTGTCTTGGATGTCTTAGCAGCTAAATATCCAGCTAAAAATGAAGCCTCTTCAACTTTAAATGAGAGGCCAAGCAAATTATCAGGAAGACTTACATTATCTTCATAAATAACATCAATAACTCCATAATTAATATCTCTATTAAGAGCAGCAGCCCTCTCAATAGCATCTTGAAGTTTAAAACCAACTCCCCAGATAATACTAGAACTTTTATCTTTAAGACTATCTAAATCACTAGCATAAGCAGAAATTGTTGAGGTTTTTCCAACAATCTCAACTCCAAAATCTTTTTCTAATATTTGAGCACCCTTCCAAGCATCTTCACCAAATGACTTATCATCAAAAGTGCCATCAACTATCAAAGAAATTACGGGATTTTCCAAAGATTTAGAAACAGATGACTTCTTATTACACCCTAAAAAAGCTAATACAACAAAAATAAATACTATATATTTATTCATATAGCAAACCCCCTCATAGTTATATTAGCTCTTATGCAACAGATTAACAATAAAGTTGCCATAAGATTTTTCATCTTTGGGAACTTCAATCTCATTATTCATTATCTTATCTTTAATTTCTGAAAGAAAATCATAATCCTTTATTAAATTTATTGACTTATTAAAAATTAAATCAAGTGCTCCATCTTTAAGTCCAAATTCTAAATTATACCCACCATTCCATTTGCCAATCTCTAAATAAGAACTTGTCAAATCTAACATAACTATATCAATCCTCTTAACATATGACACAAGTATGTTATCAGGCGCAAGATATGACTGATCCTGATCAACTCCAATAATATAATGTCCAGCACCAAGTTCTTTTGCAACCTCAATAGCACCAAGACCTGCAAGCCCTGCTGCTGCAAATATAATATCAATCCCAGAAGCATACATCTTGCTTGCCATTGAACGTCCAAGTGAAAGATCAGAGAATGAGCCTACATATTGAGAATTCAACTCAATGTCTTTATTTGCATATTTAGCACCAGCTTCATACCCATATCTGAATGAACTTAGCACTACACCTTCTATTCCACCTAAAAATCCAATCTTACCTGTCTTAGATATTTTAGCTGCTAGATACCCAGCTAAAAACGCCCCTTCCTCAGATCTGAAATTCACATTCACTAAATTTTTGGGCAATTCAATATCTTCTGCATAAGAACCTTCAATAATTCCATAATTCACATCAGAATTCTCGAGAGATTTTTGCAAAAACGCATCTGTAAACCTAAAACCAACTCCCCAAATTAGACTAGCCCCACTCTCTTCCAATCCTCCAATATCTGATAAATAATCAGAAGCCTTGGATTCTTTTTGAATTATATTAACTCTAGATTCTTCTTTAAGTTGGGTCATTGCCTTGGAAGAATTTTCATTAAAACCTCTATCATCAAAAGTTCCATCGACAATGACAGAAATAGTATTAGATACTGGGATCTTATCTTGTGAACCTGAACAACCCAGAATCAAAAATAATAAAACAACCTTCTTTAACATACATACGAGCTCCTGATCAATTGTATATAAAATTAATTAAACTCGCAACATAAAATATTGAAGTATTAAAAAAGTTGTCTTATTATTACCATCTGTAATGTGTGAAAGCTCTATTTGCCTCTGCCATTCTGTGAGTATCTTCTCTCTTCTTAAAAGCAGCACCTGTTGAATTGTAAGAATTAACAAATTCATTTGCTAACTTTTCTTGCATTGACTTCCCACTAGCCTTTCTGGCAGCTGAAATAATCCATTTCATTGCCAAAGCCTCACGCCTTTCCTCTCTAACTTCAACTGGCACTTGATAAGTAGCACCACCAACCCTTCTGCTTCTAACCTCTACTAATGGTTTAACATTATCCAAGGCCTTATTGAAAGCAGCAATCTTATCAACTTCCTCAATCTTTTCTGCAAGCATATCAATTGAATTATAAACTATAGTTTCACTGATAGATTTTTTTCCATCAAACATCATTCTATTCACAAATTTAGCTATCACTTGAGAATTATACTTAGAATCTTTAAAGACTTTTTTCTTAATTTTTTTACTCTTTCTTGACATACAATTTACACCTCTTAAGCTTTTGGTTTCTTGGTCCCATACTTAGAACGACCTTGCTTCCGATTATTAACACCAAGAGTATCCTTAGCTCCCCTGATAATATGGTACCTAACACCTGGTAAATCTTTAACCCTCCCACCTCTAATTAAAACAACTGAATGCTCTTGCAAATTATGACCAATCCCTGGAATATAAGCTGTTACTTCAAATCCATTTGAAAGCCTAACACGGGCTACTTTTCTTAAAGCTGAATTAGGTTTCTTAGGTGTAACTGTCATCACACGAGTACAAATTCCTCTTCTTTGAGGACAATTTTGAAGCGCAGGAGATGCTGTCTTTTCTTTTTGACTCTTTCTTGGCTTCTTAATTAGTTGATTGATTGTAGGCATCTATGCTCCCTTTTTCCTAATTTTACCAATAAATGGTATCAAATATATGATTTATTTTCAAGCTACACTTCAGAGCTTGAATTTTCCCTTACCTTAACTCTTTTATATAAATTCATACCTGTGCCTGTAGGAATTAAATGTCCAATCACAACATTTTCCTTAAGACCTTTAAGATCATCAACGCTACCCGCAATTGAAGCATCTGTTAACACTTTAGTTGTTTCTTGGAAAGAAGCAGCCGAAATAAATGAATCGATATTAAGAGATGCTTTTGTTATTCCAATAAGGATTGGACTAGCTACTGCAGGTTCACCGCCTTGCTCAATTACCCTTTTATTTTGCTCATAAAAAGCATGTTTGTCCACCTTTTGATTATAAACAAAATTAGTATCACCCACAGACACAATCTTAACTTTTTTCATCATTTGTTTAATGATAACACCAATATGCTTATCATTAATGCTTACACCTTGCTTCCTATAAACATCCTGAATTTCTGCTAATAAAAACTCTTGCAAACTAATTCCACCAAGAATTTCAAGAACATCATGAGGATTAATTCTTCCATCACAAAGCATATCTCCAGCCTTAACAACATCTCCATCTCTAACTAAAAGATGTTTCCCAGCAGGAATATAATGCTTATGCTCAACTCCATACTCATCTAAAACATTAATAAGTCTTTTACCTTTCTGAATTGCCTTAAACTGAACAATTCCACTTACCTTAGCCATTTCAGTCAAATTCTTTGGAATTCTTGTTTCAAACAAATCATTAACCCTAGGAAGACCACCAGTAATATCTTGGGTTTTCTCAGAACCTTTAGAAAGCTTAGCAATAACATCCCCTATATTAATATCTTGTCCATCTTCAACTTGAAGATAAGCATCTCCAGGAAGAACATAAGATGTAATCTCAACCCCTCTATCATTAATAATTAAGATTCTAGGATCAAGTGACTCAAACACTTGATCAGTAATTCTCTTCTCAATATTTCCAGTTTCAAGATTAATCTCTTCTTTAAGAGTTGTTCCTAATATAATATCTTTAAATTTAACTTTTCCCTTAAATTCAGCAATAATTGGTTCTGCAAATGGATCAAACGTTCCAATTACACGCCCAGCCTCAACATAATCACCCACATTTATCTCAAGTCTCGTACCAGCCTTTAGAGATATTTCTTGCTCCTCAGAGACAATCATTAGCTTGTCGTCTTTAATTTTAACATAACCAATATGAGTTGATAATACATCAATACCATTCTTATTTATAAATAAAGGCATGCCCTTAATTACCTTTTGAGAATCTAAGACTTTAAGCTCTTTAATTTCTTTAATATTTTCCTCATAAATAACATTTATTACTTTTAAAGTTCCTTTTCTTGTAAAAAGCAACCCGTCATCAACTTGTACATTAAATCCCTCTAATCCATTAAGAATGAAAGCGTTCTTAAGTGCAATCTTATCATCTTCACTACCAGCTTGTGCAACTCCCCCAATGTGGAAAGTTCTCATGGTAAGCTGTGTTCCTGGCTGACCTATTGACTGAGCAGCTATTATTCCAACAGCCTCTCCAATATTAACAGGCTTATTATTTGAAAAATCTCGACCATAACATTTTTGACAAACTCCATGCTCAGCTTCACAAGTTAAAACAGATCTAATTACAAGCTTATCAATACCAACAGTTTCTAATAATTTTATCTTATCCTCTGTAACCTCCTCATTTACATCTAAAATAATCTCACCTGTAATAGGACTTTTTATTCTCTCAATTGAATAACTTCCGACAGCTTTTTCTCTTAAAGGCTCAACTATTTCCTCGCCATTCTTTAAAGCCTCAACCTTTATACCATTAATAGTTCCACAATCTTCTATTCTAACAACAACATCTTGAGCAATATCTACCAATCTTCGAGTTAAATACCCAGCATCTGCTGTCTTAAGAGCTGTATCTGCAAGTCCCTTCCTTGCACCATTTGTAGAGATAAAGAACTCTATAACAGAAAGCCCTTCCTTAAAATTAGAAATGATTGGAAGTTCAATAATATCCCCAGAGGTTTTAGCCATTAATCCTCTCATTCCTGCAAGCTGCCTTATCTGATTTCTACTTCCACGAGCACCAGAATCAGCCATCATATAAATGACATTAAATCCATCTCTATCTTTTTTAAGAATTTCCATCATTTTATTGGTAAGCTCTTCATTTGTCTTTGACCAAACAGAAACAACATTATTATATCTCTCTTCTCCAGTAATAACACCTTTAGTATAATCATTCTGAATTTTTGCAATCTCTCTATTAGCCTTATCCACATATATTTTCTTCTCTTCAGGTACAATAATATCGCTCATACTTATTGTACATCCAAATTTAGTAGCATATCTAAACCCAAGTTCCTTAATAATATCTAACATCTCAATTACAATAGATGAGCCATAAATAACATAAACTTCAGAAATCAAACTTTGTAGCTCATAATCACTAAGGGTTTTATTTACAAATGTAATCTTCCCTGGTAAAGCTTCATTAAATACAACACGTCCTGCCGTAGTTGCTATATACTCACCATCAATCTTTACATAAATTTGTGCATTATAGTCTAAACTTTTATTATTAATTGCAAGAAGAACATGATTGAAATTAGCAAATTTACGTCCCTCACCAACTACGTTTTTCCTTTCCATAGTTAAGTAATAAAGACCTAATACAATATCTTGAGATGGGAATACAATAGGATGTCCGTTTGCAGGATTTAACAAATTATTGGTTGACAACATCAAAGCCCAACTCTCAGCCTGCGCTGCAGGTGTTAAAGGAACATGCACAGCCATCTGATCACCATCAAAGTCAGCATTATATGCATGGCAAACAAGAGGATGCAATTTAATTGCCTTTCCTTCAACTAAAACTGGTTCAAAAGCTTGTATTCCCAGCCTGTGAAGTGTTGGGGCTCGGTTTAAAAGTACAGGATGCTCTTTAATAACATTGTCTAAAATCTGCCATACTTCATCCACTTCTTGTTCAATTAGACTTTTTGCTCTCTTTATGTTAAATACGGATTCACTCTCAATTAATTTTCTAATTACAAATGGCTTAAAAAGCTCAAGCGCCATCTTTGCCGGAATACCACACTGATGCAGTTTAAGTTCAGGGCCAACAACAATTACAGAACGACCTGAATAATCAACTCTCTTTCCAAGAAGGTTTTGCCTAAATCTACCTTGTTTTCCCTTTAATGCATCAGAGAGAGATTTAAGCGGTCTATTGGATGTACCTTTAACAACTTTTCTCTTATGCGAATTATCAAAAAGAGAATCAACAGATTCTTGTAACATTCTTTTTTCATTTCTCACAATGATCTCAGGTGCATTAAGAAGTAAAAGTTTTCTTAACCTATTATTCCTATTGATTACTCTTCTATAGAGATCATTAAGGTCAGAAGTTGCAAATCTTCCACCATCAAGCTGAACCATTGGTCTAATTTCTGGCGGGATAACGGGAAGAACATCCATAATCATCCATTCTGGCTTATTTCCAGAAACTTTAAAATTTTCAATAATCTCAAGACGCCTTAATAGTTTTTTATCAGTTTTATCATCTTTATCGATCATTTGAAGTCTAAGCTTAGATGAAAGTTCATCAAGATCAAGATTTTCAAGTAAAGTTTTAATTGCCTCAGCACCCATTGAAGCACTAAAAGACATTCCATATCTCTCTTTTGCTTCAGAGTATTCATCTTCATTTAAAAGTTGCATCTTTTTAAGATCAGTATCACCTGGTTCAATTACTATATATTTTTCATAATAAAGAATAGAGTTTAAATTAGAAGCTGTAATATCAAGTAAAAGACCAATTCTAGAAGGAATATATTTATAATACCATATATGAGCAACAGGAGCTGAGAGTTCAATATGTCCCATTCTCTCACGCCTAACTTTAAAATGCGTTACCTCAACATTACAACGATCACAAATAATGCCTTTATATCTTATTGACTTAAACTTTCCACAATAACATTCCCATTCTTTAGTTGTTCCAAAAATTCTCTCGCAAAAAAGACCATCTTTCTCAGGCCTTAAAGTTCTATAGTTAATAGTTTCAGATTTTTTAACCTCTCCATAAGACCAACTCCTAATCTGATCACGAGATGCTATTTTTATTCTTATCTTTTCAAAATCTTTTATCTCTTTCATAAGACCCTCAAAACCTAAGTTTTATTAATTAATTCCTCTTCCTTTTCTGTTAAAGGAATTTGATTGCCCTTATCATCATAAATTGATAAATCAAAACCAAGACCTCTTAGCTCCTGCATCAAAACATTGAAAGATTCAGGAATTCCAGATACATTAGTAGGAATGCCTTTAACTATATTCTCATATATCTTAACTCTACCTGACATATCATCTGATTTCACTGTTAAGAGCTCTTGAAGAGTATGAGCAGCTCCATAAGCCTCAAGTGCCCAGACTTCCATCTCTCCAAGTCTTTGACCACCAAATTGTGCCTTTCCTCCAAGAGGTTGCTGAGACACAAGTGAATAAGGCCCTGTAGACCTTGCATGCATCTTATCATCAACAAGGTGATGCAGCTTAAGCATATATATAATTCCAACCATTACCTCATTCTCAAATGGTTCTCCTGTATATCCATCATATAAAACTGCTTTTGACGTTTCATTAAATCCGGCTTTCTTTAATTTTTCCTGAATGCATTCATTTGTAGCAGATTCAAACACAGGAACATCATAATATTCGCCAAGATATTTACCAGCAAGACCAAGCTGAGACTCCATTAATTGCCCAATATTCATACGAGACGGCACTCCTAAGGGATTTAAACATATATCAAGAGGAGTTCCATCTGCAAGATATGGCATATCTTCAACAGGAAGAATCTTTGCAACTACACCCTTATTCCCATGTCTCCCTGCCATTTTATCACCCTCTTTAAGTTTCCTTTTCTTGGCAATATAAACCTTCAATATCTCATCAACACCAGGTGGAAGATTGCTAACATCATCCTTAGTAATTCTTTGAACATCAATTACAGTACCTTCAGTACCATGTGGTACTTTAAGTGAATTATTCTTAACATCTTTTGCCTTCTCACCAAAAATAGACGTTAAAAGCTTAAATTCAGGAGTAATGTCTCCTTCTGATTTTGGCGTAACCTTACCAATTAAGATATCACCCGGCTTTACATAAGTTCCTATTCGTACAATTCCATTCTCATCAAGCTTATTTAATATCTTCCCACTAACATTGGGAATATCAGCTGTAACTTTCTCAGGCCCAAGCTTAGTTTCCCTTACCTCAATACTAAATTCTTTAATATGAATTGAAGTATAAAGATCTTCCTTTATAATCCTCTCAGAAATTAAGATAGCATCTTCATAATTAAATCCATTCCAAGGAATAAAACCAACCAGCAGATTATTACCAAGTGCCACTTCTCCATATCTAGTAGCAGGACCATCAGCTATTATCTCGCCCTTATTAACTACTTGACCCTCTTTAACTAAAACCGAATGATTAAAAGAAGTATCCTGATTTGTCCTCTCATATTTAGCAAGTTCATATTCATCTAAATCATGATCATCAGCCGCATCCTCAGGTCTTATAACTATTTTCTTGCTCGTTGCCAATACGACTATACCTGACCTTTTTGCCTTAACAACAACACCAGAATCCTTTGCGACTATTCTCTCCATACCAGTACCAACAATAGGTGGTTGTGGAAATAACAAAGGAACTGCTTGACGTTGCATATTTGAACCCATAAGAGCACGGTTTGCATCATTATGCTCAAGAAAAGGTATTAATGCTGAAGAAACAGAAATTAACTGTCTAGGTGAAACATCCATATAATCGATATTCTTAGGAATCATCGTAGTATAATCACCAGAAACTCTAACGGAAATCAAATCATCAATATAATTACCCTCTGCATTAACAGCAGCATTTGCCTGAGCAATACATTTTTTTTCCTCATCAATTGCAGACAAGTACTCGATCTCATCAGTAACCTTGCCGTCAACCACCTTTCTATAAGGAGTCTCTAAGAAACCATAATCATTTACCTTTGCATAAGTAGCTAAAGACACAATAAGACCAATATTTGGTCCCTCAGGAGTCTCAATAGGACACATTCTACCATAATGGGTATAATGCACATCTCTTACTTCAAAACCTGCACGATCTCTTGAGAGCCCCCCAGGACCCAAAGCATTAAGACGCCTCTTATGAGTCAATTCAGCTAAAGGATTAACTTGATCCATAAATTGTGAAAGCTGACTAGTTGCAAAAAATTCTTTAACAGCAGAAACAATAGGTTTAACACTTATTAATTCTTGAGGCTTAAGATTAAACACCTCTTTATTAGACATTCTATCTTTTGCAATTTTCTCTACTCTTGACATTGCACCTTTATATATATTTGTAAGCAACTCACCAACAGAACGAACTCTTCTATTTCCAAGATGATCAATATCATCAAGAACATCATGACCATCATATATTCTTAAAAGATGAGATATCGTATTTACTATATCTGTCATAGTAAGAACTGAAGTCGTTAAGTCATCAAGACCAAACTTTTTAGAAAGCTTATATCGACCTACATGACCTAGATCATATCTCTTCTCTGAAAAAAACACATTTCTTAAATCACTCTCAGCATTATCAATGGATATTGGCTCGCCAGGTAAAAGCACACTATAAACCGCAAGCATTACAGATTCTCTTGAAAGCTCTTTAAAGCCATCTTTTAGAGAAAAATAAGCATCTTCTTTCTCGAAACAATTTAAAATAACATCGGAACTAATAAAATGTTTTCCAGGAACACTATCATATCCATCAAAATCAATAAGGTCTATCTCTTTTACTCCATTTTGCAAGAAATCTTCAATATCTTGCAAAGTTATCTTATCACCTGCACGATAAGTCATATTTTCTTTTATAATAATATTTGTTGCTAAATATTGTCCTGTGATTTCTCTTTTAGTATCTTCATTGACCTCAATTTTTCTAATCTTATAAAAAGTTTCAATTATTCTCTCTCTAGTATTAAGACCTAAAGCTCTTAAGAAAAGAGTAACAAGTATTCTTTTTTTTCTGTCTATCTTAACATAAAGGTAATCTTTTTTTGAGTCTATCTCAAATTCTAGCCAAGAACCACGATAAGGAATAATACGAGCATAATATAAGTCTTTTTCCTTGTAAAAAACAACCCCAGGGGATCTATGAATCTGTGATACAATTACTCTCTCAGCACCATTAACAATAAAAGTCCCTCTATCAGTCATTAAAGGAATAGTCCCCATATAGACATCCTTTTGCCTTATCTCTCCTGTTGTTAGAAACTGCAAATTTAATCTTATTTTTAAAACAGCTTCATAACTTTGGCCCTTTCTTTTGCATTCTTTTTCAGTAAAACTAAGAGAATTATATTCAATATAGTATTTCTCATATTCAAGCGCAACCTCACCATTGCTACTTTTCATAGGAAAAACATCCCTAAAAACAGATTCAAGGCCTTCATTAAGCAAAGGTCTATTCGTTTTTAATCTCTCAAGCTGCAAAAATTTCTCATAAGAATTCAATTGTATTTCTATTAGGTTAGGTAAGTCTAAAATTTCTTCGGCTTTTCCTTGTCCTAGATGAACCCTTTTTATCATTAAAAGACTCCTTTTTTAAGACACAATAAACCACATGCCACTAAAATGACATGTGGAATAACAAATCTGGCATATTTTTAATGTTTTATTTAATTTCAACTTTTGCACCAACTGCTTCTAGTTTCTTCTTTATTTCCTCAGCATCTGCTTTTGAAACACCTTCCTTAACTGCCTTAGGAACAGCTTCAACTAAAGCTTTAGCTTCCCCAAGTCCAAGCCCGGTAATAGCCCTTACTTCTTTAATAACATTTATCTTACTATCTCCGAAAGATACAAGCATTACATCAAATTCTGTCTGTTCCTCAGCACCAGCAGCAGGACCAGGTCCAGCAGCAACAGCAACCGCAGCAGCAGTAACTCCAAATTTTTCCTCAATAGCTGTTATAAGCTCAACAACTTCAGCTGTTTTAGCTTCCTCAAGCCATTTTAAAATATCTTCTTTACTTAGTGCCATATTAACTTAACTCCTTTTACATATATTTCAAACAGCGATAGCATGCACCGTATTAAGACTAAACACTGTTATGATTCAACTTTAACATCAGACAAAGCCTTTAAAGTTCTTGCAAGTTTTGACATTGGAGCCTTAAGCACACTCATAAATAAAGAAATAGCTTCTTTCTTAGTAGGAAGCTGACTATAAGCATTAAGTTTAGCCTCATCATAAACTTCTCCTAGAACAAAGCCTCCCTTAACTTTTAAAGTGCTAGTTTTAACAAACTCATAAAAAATTTTTGCAATCACATTAGCCTCATCAACAGCAGTAACAACAGCTGTTGGTCCTAAAAGGTAAGAATCAAGACCTTCCATATGTCTATCTTTCAAAACTCGCTTCATTATGTTGTTTTTAACAACTTTTAATTCGCCCTTTTCATTTTCAACTTTATTTCTCAATTCAGTAAGCTTTGCTACTGTTAGTCCTCTATAATCTAGGAAAAAAATATTATCTTTACCATCTAAAAACTCTTTCAACGAATTAAACATTTCAACCTTTTTAGGATTTATCTTTGTATGCATAATTCAACTCCTAAACAAAATCAATCTTCACAGAAGGCCCCATTGTAGATGAAATATAAACACTATCCACAAAAGTCCCCTTTAAATCACTAGGCCGTCTTTTAAGCAATTCTTTAATAAACTCATCATAATTTTCCTTTATCTTCTTGTTATCCATAGAAGACTTACCAACAGAAAAATTGAGCACACCATTTTTATTTGCCCTAAACTCTGTACGACCCTTCTTAAGACCAGCTATTGTCCCCTTTAAATCATTTGTAATCGTTTGTGTCTTAGGATTTGGCATCAATCCTCTCTTACCTAAAATAGGACCAAGCTTTCCCACATCTTTCATCATATCAGGCGTTGCAACAACAATATCAAAATCACTAAAACCACCTTTAACCTTATTAATCAGATCATCATCCCCAACATAAGCGGCACCAGCTTCCTTTGCCTCTTGAGCTCTATCACCTTTTGCAAAAACAAGTATTCGCTTTTCCTTCATAAACTGATTTGGCAAAACAACTGTATCTCTAACTGTATGATTCTTCTTTAAATTAAGATTAATAGATACATCTATAGTCTCATCAAATTTGACAAACTTGATCTCTTTTAATAAAGAGATTGCATCATCTATGCTGTAAGATTTAAGCTTATCTATCTTAGAGATAGCTTGCATATATTTTTTCCCACTCTTAGCCATTATTTTTCCACCTCAACACCCATAGAACGAGCACTTCCTGCAATGATATTAAACGCCGCCAGTTCGGTTTTTGCATTTAAATCTGGCATTTTAATCCTTGCAATTTCCATTACTTTTTCTTTTGATATAGTTCCAACCTTTTCTGTATTTGATTTCTTAGAACCTGTCTCTATTCCAACAGCCTTCTTAATTAAGATCGAAGCCGGTGGGGTTTTTATAATAAATGAAAAACTTTTATCACTGTAAACAGTAATAATGACAGGAACGACAATCCCTGGCTCCATTTTAGCCGTCCTCTCATTAAATTCCTTAACAAACTGAGGACCACTAACACCATGGGGTCCAAGGGCCTGACCTATTTTAGCTCCTGGAGCAGCTTGAGCAGCTGGAACTTGAAGCTTGATCCAAGCAACCTCTCTTTTTTTTTTAGACATAAAATAACTCCTTATGGTAATAACGCCTTTAAGCTCCCATTAATATGCTAATTATTAAATTTTCTCTATATGTTGAAAATCAACCTCAACAGGAGTTGATCTTCCAAAAATTTGAACTGCAACTTTCAATTTCTTTTTCTCATAATCGATAGACCCGATAATCCCTTCAAAAGAATCAAAAGGCCCTCCTTTAATTCTAACTCTCTCGCCTTCTTCAAAATCATAAAGTATAAAAATAGACTTATCTGCCTTAATCTCCCCAGCAAGCATAAAAACACTCTTAACTTCTTCATCACTAATTGGAAGTGGTTTTTGCTCTTTATTAGTACCAACAAAATTTACAACACCTGGAATCTTAATAATATTAGCTACAGTGCTTTTCCAGTCCTGTTCAGGAAGATCTAACTCAATTAGAATATACCCCGGCCAAATCTTTCTTTCTCGTATCCGCTTTTTCCCGTTTTTTATCTCCTCTACCCTTTCAATAGGGGCCTTAACATCTAAAACATTAGCACCAAAAATACCTTCACTGATCAATAGTTTTATTTCTTGCTCTATCTTTTTCTCATACTGAGAAAAAGTCTGTAATACATACCAGGCCCTGGACATAATCTTTCCTTAAAATACATAAGCTATAGCAAGATACATGATATAATCTACTATACCTAAAAAAATAGAAATAAAAACAACCAACCAAAAAACTTGCTTCCCGCTGCCTATTACTTCACCATACTTAGGCCATGTTATTTTCTTAAGTTCTAAAACACTTTCTTTAACAAATTTAAACATTTAAAAGCCTCTCTTTAACAATACAGACAACAGGTCAGGAGGGACTCGAACCCCCAACATGCGGTTTTGGAGACCGCCGTTCCACCCTTGAACTACTGACCTATCACTTTAGTTATTTTATTTTACCCTCTTTATGAAGAGTATGCTTCCTAAGAATTGGACAATACTTCATTAATTCCAATTTTTCTTGTTTATTACGCCTATTCTTAGTAGTCGTATAATTTCTAATTCCTGTTTCCTCACATACTAAAGCTATAAGCTCAACAGCACCTTTACCTTTTTTCTTGCCCATAATAACACTCCTGACTAAAAAAGCCCTCAATCGGATTTGAACCGACGACCGCCACCTTACCATGGTGGTGCTCTACCACCTGAGCTACAAGGGCATTTCTTCCCTTTATAATAAACCCTTATATCATGTTAATTTATTATCTGAAAAAAGACAAGCCCCAAAATTATATTTCCAGACTCTTATTTAATAATAACAAGCTTACCTTCTCTTAAAAGATTAACATTGTTTTTATTTGAAAATATCTTATTAATAGAATACTCATCAAGTATGATATCTGAATGATTTTTACCATAAACTCCTTTAGCAATCAACCTTAAAGGATAATTCCCAACTCTATTCTTATTCTTATAAGAAATATCATCTGTATATTCAAGCATTCCCCACTTCCTAAGTGTATCTGGATCAACCATTCTTTTATCAAAATAAAGCTTAATACTCTCATCATAAATCTTAATAAAGAAAGCATCCGTTAATTTCACAACACCACCCGAAGAAGATTTATAATCATCACCCGCATAAATAATAATTCCAGTATAAATAAACTGATCAGCACTTGTACTTGTTAATGGATAAAAAGCTCTATAAGGCTTACTATGAGATAAAAACAAGTTCATAAAATCAGGAAAAAGAGAAAGCTCATACCTAACAGTTATGTTTTTTAAATCCTCTGAATACTTAGTATATCCCCTTTTCAAAATACTATCAAGTCCCGAAAAATAAAGTATTAAATGGGGATCGGAGTCAAAATAATCCTTAAAAGTATTATCAGCATCAATTGTTATTTCAAAAAGAGACTGCCTTATTAAAGTATCCTTAAAATCATTAACGCTAAACACTAATCTAGACGTAGAATCAAGCCCAACTCTACCAAATCTATCCTCATCTACTGGTTTAATAATATCAAAATAAACAACCTTTGCATCCCAATCAATCGTTCTCTTTATGCTAGATTTAGATAAAGAATCATTTATGATAGAGACATTAGAATAAAATAAAAATAAAAAACTTAAAAGGCTACTTAGCAAATTCACATCAAATCTCCCTACTTTTTCCCCAAATAAACACCTATCCAAGCCCAACCATTATTAATTTCTGGATCCTTTGGATAAGAAATTTTCTTAAAGACAAAATACCATTCCCAAATGTGCTCCCAGCCACTAGACCCAAGATAAGATATATCATCACTAGAATCAGCCTCAAAACTACTTGCAAACTGTATTCCATTTTTCCGCCTACTTCCAAGCTTAATCATCGTCGTCAAAAAACTATTTGTATTAATTGAATTGCTCTTCCCACCCCTTTGATCCCAACTTTGAATGAAAAAATTATGCTTATCTCTTATGCTCAATAATTTTGCAGTATTTCCAGAAAAAATATATCTCTTAACATCCTGAATTAAATCATTCAAATTTCTATAAATTACAAAGTCTGGATTATTATAATAATTAATCTTAGTAATAACACCAGAATAATCTATTGAATCTATTCTTAAGTCCGACCTTGGTATTGAAAGCAACTTTTTATAATAAAAATACGCCTCATCATAATTTTGAATACTCTCTAAACTTAAAGCAAGATTGTAATAATAATTACCCCTATCTGCATTAATAAGACTCTCAGCATTATCATTAAGCAATAATTTATAATAACGTATTTTGTCCCCAGCTTCAATATTTAAATTGATCACCCTTTTTGCAATATCTAATTTTACAGAACTATTTTCATAAATGTAATCATCAAAATTATCAACAACATATCTATAATAAGTAAAAGCCACTAAGTCTTCCTTGATGGAAGAATATATATTGCCCATCAAATAAAAATACAAAGGATAATATTCCCCACTCTCATCATTAGCAATTACTTGATTTACAACTCTTAAAGCATCTTTATAATCTTTATTGCGCATATGAATGTCGACTATCCTATCAACAATAAGAAATCTATCTAAACCCTTTTTATTTGACTCTTCTAAGAGACCTAAGAGACTCTGAATTTCGCTCTGTTTAATCCTACAACAGCTAAAAACCAGCATTAGTCCAAACGCTTGAATTAATAACTTCATTATTTTTATTATATAATAAAGGTCATGCATAACAAAACACATCTTAGGATCAATAAAAACTATCAGGATTTAACATGAATAAAAAATTAATTTATATCTTATCGATAATATTATTTCTATCTTGTTTTAATAAGAACAATAAATACGGTATTGTTCTAGATTCAAACAACAGAGAAAAACTACCAAACGGCTCACTTGTCAAAATAGAAAATACCGATCAAGAAAAACAAATAATAACAATAAACTATAATGAAACAAAATTTATCGTACATAAATTCACAATAGAAGAGTTTCAAACAAAAAAAGAAGCAGAAAAATTTAAACTAAGTATTCAACCATACGTAAACAAGTATGCTATAAGTAAAAAAGATCTCTTGCCCTTAAGAACATCTCCGGACAGCTATAGAGAAAACATAATATATAGAATTCCAAAAGAAGCTATCTTGAAAATAATACACATTGGGGAAGAAACAGAAGCAGGCTCACTTAAAGGGAGATGGCTACACGCACTAACAAAAGATGGATATAAAGGTTATGTTTTCAATTACTCACTTGAAATTTTTGATAATATTCCAGGAACAATACTCACAAGTCCATTAGATCAAGCCTCACAAAATGATATAATCAATACGTTTAAAAATATCAAATATTTAAGACCGCTATACTACGAAAAAATGATCGCCAATAACACTTATAACACCAATCTACTAAGAGAAGACTATGGACTATTTTTTACTCCCAAAAATGAAATAAAAATTAATATGCCCGAATTAAACTTACATTGCAAATTCAATATTGTTGAGGAGGTCAAACCTAATGGATTTCTATTTAGATCTGAAACTTCAGATGAAGATTTTATTATCTTAGAAAGAGAAACGCAAAACTACTACAAGTCAATCGTAAAAGTTAAAGAACACAACTTTGAATCTAAATTCGTTATCATTGAACAAAATATCGAAAAAATTATTCTTGAAGCAGAAAAGCAAAATCAAAATCTAATAAATAGATTAATATCTTATGGAACCTTAATAAATACACAATATGGAAATATTGAATTTAAAAGCGATAAAACTTTTGTCTGGGAAACAGATAAAAAAATTTATAATCTCCCAAGCTCTGGAACATTTGAAATAATAGGACTTAGTCCAAATCTACAGATTTCATATAAAAACGCTGTTAAACTAATGACCACGGAAGGAAAAGAATATTTCTGTCTGCTAGACTATACAAACAATGCCTTACAACTCATATTCATATCCCCTGAAAGCGTTGAAGATGATTTAATAATAATCAATGACAAGGATAAAATCGCAATCATACTGTTTAATAGCGCTCAGCCTAGTCAAGATATACTTACAAAACAATCCCAAAAAACTACTTAAAGGTTAGAATCAATGAAAATAATGCGCATACTATTATTAACACAACTGATTACATTCTTAAATGCAAATGAAAACACAACAATAATAAAAGAATTATCAAAAACAATTTATAATCCTAGTAATAAAGAATATGAAACAAATAAAGAAAGGCTAGATAATTTTATAGAGTCAATAGATCTAAATAACAACAATATATTAAAAGAGTTACAGAAAATAAAAAATGACCTTCTAATCACATCCGTATATTTCCAAAATATAAAGGGTACTTTAATAGCCCTAAATATCTCAGCAGAAATAAATTTTCAACATAAAATATCTCCACTATCAATTTCGATCATCAATAACGATTTTAACACTACCAAAACATTAATAGACTATGGAATTAAAATCAACAGAATAGACGAAACAGAATATCCATCAGTATTTTGGGCAATATACCTAAACAATGAAACAATGTTCAATCTTTTAAAAGAAAAAGGTGCTGATTTAAGCCTCACTCTTAAGAATGGAAAAACACCTATGCAAGCTGCAATAGAAATTGAAAATACTGATTTAATTGAGCTACTACTTAAAAAAAATGCTTATATTAAAGATGAATATAAAAAAGAAATTAAGAACTTAAAAAATAAAAATATAAGAAATATTTTCAAAAAGTATAAAATAATATAAAGTAACTAATACCCATCTGACATTTCAATATTTTTATCCTTTTCAAAAAGGTCCTTATATACAAAAGATTTTTTACTAAGCTCTTCCTTTAAATCTTTAGAAAAAGGAGTATTGCGCCACATTATGCCGCGAACCATCCTCTCAATCTTTTGAACTCCTTTGCTTTCCTTATCTAACCAAAGGAAATAATCATCTAAAAAGAAATTTTTAATATTGCCTTTCTTAATAAATTTAGAATAGTATTCATAATACTGACCTGTTAGTCCTGTTTCCATCCATCTAAACGATGCTTGATCTTTTGCAAGCTCCCAAATAAAATCTCCAACGCCAAAAATGATAGCTTTTCTTAAATCCTTAGAATACATAGGTATTAATATTTTACCTCGTCCATTAACTCGGTTTTTAATATCAACAGGCTCCCAACAAATTCCTCTCTCACCATAAGATGGTATTAATATAAAATAAGGAACAATCCTTAATAAATCCCCTCTATAATTTTTATAAAAAATTCTAGGCTGAATACTTTCAATTTCTCTGACAAGCTGAATGATTCTCTCCCTACTACCAAAAAACTGAGAATTTGTAACCACATTACTTTTAAGTAATATTGGGAAATGATTGCCCCTAGGCCCAATAGTGAGCTTATTAGCCTCCATTAAAGATCCAACTTCTTCAACTGCAATAGCAGAAGAATTAGGCATATCGATCTCTTGAATTCTATCTTTAATCTCAAGAAGCTCCTTATTTGCCTCCTTAATCTGAGCAATCAAAGATACGATTTCCTTATTAGTCTTTACCAAGCTATCAATGTAATGAGATGCGAAATTTAAAGGTTTTAAAATATCATCAGAATAAATTGTTCTCACTTCAAATTCATCTGTAAGTATCTCATGATTATATGAGGTCTCAACGAATAAAAATTTGAACATGCTTTTCAGATTAGTAATAGCTTCAATCCTTGCCTTATCACTTTTCTTAAGACTGCTCTTTGCAAAATCAATATTAGCTAAAAGCTTTTCTTGCTTATTAAACAATATCTTCTTCACGTCATCATCTTTAATATTTGCCATCGGTTCATCAATTGCAAGCCTTCTTAACTTCAATTCATTAACGCCATAAATCCATTCATCAAAATAGATAAATGGTTCATTATAATTATTATCCCAAATGGTCTTGGAAATTAAAGATTTAAGTTCACTGCTAAGAGCATTTGGAAGAAGGGCAGCAAATCTCAATAAAACTTTCTGTTCAATTGTTAAATTCAAAACATTTTTGGCTATTGATTTCAAAAATTTCCAATAAATGTTAATTATTTGCCTATAATTAGCAGCCCTCTCACCTTCTTGTACCGATTGTGGACTTAAATAATCTAACAATGCTTTATGAAGCCTAATACCAATATCCTTATCACTTGAGATAAGATTTTTATAATAATCATCGGTAAAAAAATTTTTATCATGTTCTTCTAATACATTAATTTCAGGCAACCTTAAATTTAAATCTGTATTGACCAAGTCAGGATACTTATACAAGAACTTCCTCTCCAAAATCGGACTTACTTACATGTTTTCATAATAAATAATATTACCAAAGTTTATATTTACCAAAAAATTTAGTAAGATCTATTATGCTAATAATATTATTTTTCAAACTCGCAAAGGAATAACTTATGAATACAAAAATAAAATTCTATCTGACGATATTTGCTGGAATACTGCTTGGATTATTTCTTCCCTCCGAAGCCTACAATACACTATCGCATATTTTCATAAGATTGGCCTATCTCTCCCTAATTCCTTTTTTAATATTTTCAATTCCACTTGGCATAGAAAACATAATTGAAAATAAAAAATTCAAAAAATTATTTGTAAAAACAATCTATTATGGAATGTTAATTAACATTGTAGGGGTAATAATATCCATTGCAGTCGCAACAATATATCTACCTCAAAGAATTCCAATATTAGACAAGAATATTCAAAATCTCTATATGTTTGATAAAACAGAACTTCTCGAAACATTTTTCCCCAAAAATATTTTTACAATACTCACAAACAACAACCCAAATCTCTTAAGTATTTATATTATCTCAATTATTATTGGCACTAGTTTTTATTATGCGAAACAAAAGGGAAGAATTGCCAGAGAACTTATTTTAAGCATATCAAATCTTTTTTATAATGCAAACGGAATAGTTGTCGAAATCTTACACTTTGGAATTATCTTTATCACAGCAGCATATACTACAAATTTAAAAAATTTTAAAAATTATCAATACTACATAGATAGCATAATCTTTTTATCATTATGGACAATAATAATTATATTAATAATAATTCCGATGATTAGCTATCGATTAACTAAAAATTTCAAATTATCATATAAGAACATACTAATATCCATCCAAAATATAATATTTGCTGGCTTAACAATGGATACTTATGTCCCCTATTCTGTCTTAATAGAAGATATTAAAAATGAAAGAATAAACATAAAAAAATCGATAATCACAAATATACCAATAATCAATTTTATTTCTAAATCTGGAACAATTTTTATCTCAACAATTTCATTTTTTATTATTTTAAAATCTTACTCTAGCTTGCCCATATCAATCTACGAAATAAGCTATATGAGCATATTAGCATTTCTCTTTATTTTTGCATTTCCACACATACCAAATAGTTTAATTTACATAATTACAATGCTATGCTCAACTTATACAAAAGGAATTGAGCTTAGCTACTCTAATATAATCCCAATACTTCCAATCTTAACATCTCTAGCTCTAATGATCGACTTCACCTCCAATATTGCAATAATGCAAATAGTAGATTTTAATGAATTACAAGATACTTAAAATTAATCTCTAAATGCACTCAATTAGTAAGATCTTGCGAATAAGACAAGATGCTTGGCTGCTGCATTGCAATAAATACAAGTCAAACCATTTAAAGGCCTATTTTGAAAATCCTCAGGAATGCACCGTATTGTAGCTTTTGTATCATTTTTAATGCTCTCTTCACAAACTTCACTCCCACACCATGAAGAGAGTACAAATCCTAAATGTTCATTGATACAAGTCTTAAAAATATCATAGTCATTCTCTTTAAATCCAATAATTTCTTTTGTATGCAAATTTCTAAACTCTAATGCCCTATTAAATAATTCACATTGCATAATATCAAGCTCATGGCGTATTTTAGATGACAACTCTTCAACTGATACTTGATACTTAGAGTTTTTATCTTTATCCCTTCTTGCAACAGTGACGCAGTTCATAAAAATATCATTAGAACCTATCTCTATTCGTATTGGAATTCCTTTAAGTTCCGCAGCAGCAAATCTAAAGCCTGGCGAATTTTTGACATCTCTATCAAGCTCAACTCTAAACTTTGCTTCTTTTAAAAGATTAAAAATAATAATCGAATATTCAAGAATCTTTTGATTAGCATCACCATCTCTTTTAAAAATAGGAACAATAATAATTTCAATTGGTGCTATTTTTGGTGGCAATATTAAACCCTTGTTATCAGAATGAACCATAATTAATGCTCCAATTAACCTAGTTGAAACTCCCCAACTAGTAGCAAAAACATAATCCATCTCACCTTTCTTATTCTGGAACTTAACATCAAAAGCCTTGGCAAAATTCAATCCCAAATAATGAGATGTACCTGCTTGTAAAGCTTTCTTATCTTGCATTAATGCTTCAATTGTGTAAGTAGAAACAGCACCTGCAAATTTTTCCCTTTCTGTCTTCTGCCCACAAAATACAGGAATAGCTAAGTAATCCTCAACAAACCTTTTATAAAGGTTTAAAATAAATAAAGTCTCCTCTAAAGCTTCCTTAGCAGTCTCATGGGCAGTATGCCCTTCTTGCCATAAAAACTCAGTAGTACGAAGAAATGGTCTTGTTCTTTTCTCCCAACGAATAATATTTGCCCATTGATTTATTTTAACAGGCAAATCCCTATAAGATTTTATCCATTTGCTATACATATTCCAAATAATTGTCTCAGAAGTAGGCCTTAAAACCAAAGGTTCTGCTAATTCTTCACCACCCGCAGTTGTTATAACAGCAAGTTCAGGTGAAAATCCCTTAACATGTTCTTTTTCTCTCTCCAGAAATTCATAAGGAATAAGCAATGGGAAATATGCATTCTCATGTCCTGTCTCTTTAAACTTATCATCAAGTATGCTCTTAATTCTCTCCCAAATAGCATATCCATAAGGCATAATAACCATACAACCTTTAACAGGACTGTAATCAATAAGTTTTGCCTTTTGCACTATATCTAAATACCACTTAGAAAACTCTTCTTCCTTTGAAGAAATAAAATCACCCATAAACTTCACCTTCTTTGAAAAATTTTAGAAATCCTAATTATAAGAAACAACATAATTTGCATTGAAAAGCAAAAAATTTCTTTTGTTTTATAATTAATAACATTTTGCCTATAATCATCCAGCCATGCTATTTAGATCTCTAATCTGAACACCGTAATTTAACCAATAAGAAAATAGTAAAAACGCTAAATAAGAATCATACATTAAAAATATGTCTTTAAAAAGCATGTAAAAAAATAAAAAGTAGCCTTATCAACTTGTAAGTCAAATCTATACTTAGATTTATATTTATATTAAAAATATGTCAAACATATTTTTAATATAAATCTTTGCTCTAATATTTATTTTATAAGTTGCAAAAATATGTTTATATTTTACAATAAATATTGGGAAAAAATATGTAGAACAATACTTATAGGTTTAACTATAATACCATGCCAAAAATTTAGACTAAAAAATAACTTCAGGAATGCCACAAATAACTCTCTACCCGCCAGTTCCAAAAAACCAAAATTAAATTTTATTGATATTAATAACTTCCCAAGTTACTACATTTCAAAACTTAACCAAAAGTTGATATCACCTAATAAAATACAAGCAAATAAATCTAATTTTCATGACTCAAAATTGTCAGAAACATGTTGATATGAAAAAAATTTTAACACTCAAAATATACAAAATAAAAAAAATTATAAAAATATCAACTACTAGAGAATCCATTAATATCTTACTTTTTATGAAATATAATTTTAAGAATTATGCACACCTAATCAGAAGACATAAGTTGAAGGAGAATTTATGAAAACATTATTAAAACTGATTATGATTTTTTTAACAAGTTTATCTGTTGCAACAACACTTGATCCAACGGCTCTTAATAGAATATTAAACAAGCAACAAGCACAACAAAGCACATTCGGAATAGGATTTGGAATTGGCAATCCCATAGTCAATATCATTATTAATTTCCCATATGTAGAAATAAACCTTGGATATGGGGGCTTTAATGGATTACATCCTAACAATTTCATACCTTATATTATTTTCGGAACTGATGCCCTATTTAAAGAAGAAATTTATGAAAATACAATGATCGCCGGTGGAATTGGTATAGGAGTTGACTTATCTCAAATAAAATCAAATGAGCAAGATGCTTCAAATATAGCCGGAAAAAATAATACAACCAAACAAGAGGAATTTTCAATAACCTCATCTAACAATAGATTGGGCATTGTGCTTAGGCTTCCTATTATATTGGAATACAGTTTCTTTAAAAAGATTGTAATAGGCTTTAAGGCTGTAACAACAATTGGCGGAACAATGATATTCAACCCCACATCAACGGAAGGAATCAGATTCGCATTTTTTGGTTTTGGATTCATAAAAATATACATGTAAAGGAAAATTAATGGAAAAAAACGCTCAAAAAATATTTATATTATTATTAATATTTGGCTTATACCATTTTGCATTCTCTCAATCTAATGAAACTTATTCCATTAAATGCCAACAAGAAGATGATGGGATCATCTGCACCACAAATGATAAACCTATCCCTCCAAAGCCTCAACCAGCCCCTCCAAAACCTCAACCTCAACCTCAACCAGCCCCTCCAAAACCTCAACCTCAACCAGCCCCTCCAAAACCTCAACCTCAACCCACTCCTCCAAAATCCCAACCAAACATTACCACAAATCCCCACGCAATGAAAATCAAAAAACATCCTTATTCATTTGCAGCAGGAACAGGAATTGGAAATCCTCTTATCAATCTTTTAATCTCGGTTCCATATGTAGACATAGATCTTGGATATGGTAGTTTCTTATACTTCAACTCTACAAATTTTAAACCTTACAATTTAATTGCCATTGATCTAATTTTCAGACAACAAATAGGAAAATCTTTCATAGTTGGAGGGGGCTTTGGAGTTGGGGCAGACTGGTCCCAAGCAAATCTAACTTCCCCTGGAAGTAAACAACCTGCTCCTTATGACAGAATAGCAATAGCAACCAGATTACCTTTATCAATAGAATATAAAATTATAAAAAATTTATCATTAGGATTTAAAATTTATCCTACACTAGGTCCAACAATATTTCTCACAAAACCAAAAATAGTGTTTGAAGGAATGAGATTTAAATTTTTCTCAATTGGGTTCATCAAAGTTTTAATATAAATAATAAACTTTACTAAAGTCAAAATACCAACATTTTACTATAAAGATAGTGCAATAAAAATTACTCCATTTCCACAAATTAATAATTCTTTACCACAATTCCCTATAAATACGCTTTCTCCCCTCTTAAGGCAAAATTTATTATTAATCTGAATTGCCCCATTCAAGACTAATAGTATCATTACACCATCTCTTTTAAAGCAAATCCTTCCATTTATATCTCTTTGAAATAAACTTAAATTAGTACCCGGCAGCTTAAATACATTAAAATCATTAATATTCTCACCCCTTAATAATGAAAACATTCCCTCTTCAAACTTACCAACCTTAAGCATTTCATCCTTGTCAATATACTTAGTAGTAAGACCTGCCCTAATCACATTGTCAGAATTAGTCATAAGTTCAAGACACTCGCCCTTAAGATAAGCATGAACTTCTTGACTCTCTGTATAAATCACCTCACCTGGATTTAATTTAAAAATATGCATTCCTAAAAATACCAAAAGACCAATATCTGCCCCATAAATCTTATAAATCTCATTAAACCAATAAGCTCTAAAATCATCTATGGAGCCTAAATTTTCTTTCACTTTATTAATAGCATCCTCAATGGCAAACTTTTGCAAACTAAATATAGTTTTTATAAATTCTTTATGTGTTGTAAAATGAAAATCTAATTTCAATTTTTTATATATACTCTCAATTTCAAGGAAAGGTAAAAATCCCTTAAGAGCATAAAAATCACTTAATGCATAAACAAGTTCTATCTTTGGATTTTCATCCTTATAAATTCTTTTAAAATCATTAATATCTATTCCCCTATCATTCTCAAGTTTAAAGCCCTTTAAAGCAATATTTTTTGAAGGATGTATTTGAATTGATAAAGGCCTTTGAGCTGAGAGCACCTTAAATAAAAATGATAATTCACTCTCACATCCCAAAAGATCTTTATGACTTTCTAAAAAATCACAAAGAGGAATGTACTGACCATCAACTACTATCTTACTAGAAAATGTCTTATGTGCTCCAAGCCACATCTCAGCTTTAGGCAACCCATCTTCCCTTTGTCCCAAAAGAGAGGGGATGAAACTAATTCCACCCCAATCATATTTCTTAATTTCATTTCTCATCAAAAATATATTATCAACGCTCATTTAGATGCCTTGACTTTTAAAGATTTTAAAAAGATAACCAAACTTGTTGCAACAGCAACTCCAACAGCTATTGCAATAATAAATCCCAATTTGTTATCAACCACAGGAAGAACTATTGGTCCTCCATGCGGAGCATGGTCTGCAACGCCTAAAAATGCCGCAATAATACTTGCAACAGCACCTCCAAGCACTATTGAAGGCAATACTCTTGCAGGATCACTAGCAGCAAAAGGAATAGCACCTTCGCTAATACCAATAAAAGAAATTAAGAACGATATTTTTCCAGACTCTCTCTCTTCCTCTTCAAATAATTTAGGCATAAGCAGAGTAGCAAGTCCCATAGCCATAGGGGGAACAGGAATAGCTGATGCGACCATACCCATTATTTGTGGAACTTGAGGAATCATACCAACACCAAAAAGGAATGCAACTTTATTAAAAGGCCCTCCCATATCAATTGCGACCATAGCACCAAGTATTAATCCAAGAAATAACTTCCCTACAATACCATAAGTTTCTGAATTATTCTGGAGCGATTTAAGACCATTCTCAAGCAATTCCATAAATTGGCCGATATAAATACCCCCATAAATCATGAAAAGCCCAATAATAACAGTACTGATTAACGGAATTACAAATATAGGCATCACGGGTCTAAGCCATTCAGGAATCTTTCTTCTTGCTATCCATCTAGCAACAAAACCCGCCATAAATCCTACAAGTATTGCCCCTAAAAATCCTGCCTTAACATCTCTGGCAAGAACACCCCCCACAAGACCTGGTGCAAGACCCGGCTTATCGGCAATTGCCATAGCAATAAACCCTGAAAGCACTGGCAACATCATACCAAAAGCCACAGCACCAATATCTGTGATTGTCTTATAAAAAGGATACTCATCAAAATTTGGACCATCAGAACCAATTCCTGCAAAGGATATTCCAAGAGCTATTAAAATACCACCACTTGCTACAATTGGAACCATAGGAGAAACACCGCTCATTAAATACTTATAAAAACCAGACTTACCCTTACCAGACTTATCTTTAAGAGTATGAATATTTTTGTAATGTAATACTGGCGCACTAAAGGCTTCTTTAATAACATTTCCTACATTATTGATAGTCTTTGCAGTTGAAACCTTATAAACTCTCTTTCCATCAAATCTCTCTTCATCAATATCCTTGTCCACCGCAAGTATTACAACATCAGCATCTTTAATATCCGTCTCTGTTAAAGGATTATCAATGCCAATAGAACCCTGAGTCTCAACTTTAATGTTGTATCCTTGTCTTTTAACCTCAACTTCAAGCTTCTTAGCAGCAATATATGTATGAGCAACTCCCACAGGACAAGCACACACAGCAACTACTTTTTCTAACTTAGAAGCATTTGAAGTATCATCTGTAAAAGTTTTATCGACATTTTCTATATAAGAATAAATTTCATCAGGACTATTTATAACCTTTAACATATTTTTAAAATCATCATTTTCGAATAATTTGGCTATGAAAGCTATTGACTTAATATGGGCACCACCTTGCTGGCTTTTTGACATACAAATTAAAAATATTAAATTAACAGGAGGATTATCATCAGACCATTTTATGCCATCACCTTTTATATAAAGCAATGAAATAAAACTTGAACTTACAACATCTCCTATAAAATGCGGAATAGCAACTCCATTTTCCCAAGATGTATCACCAATATTTTCTCTATCAAGTAAGCCCTGAAGAAATCTAGCTCTATCATGTGTATAACCTCTTTTACTTACTTGATCAACTAAAAAATTAATTGCCTCAGCCTTGGAACTTATTTCATTAGATACAAAAATAAGTTCCTTCTTTAAATAATTTAAAAACATAACCTCTAACCTCCTAAGTACTTAATTCAATTCTATCATAGTACAAACAACCTAGATTCCCCCCCTCTTCTTTATTTTCAAATTATTTTATATTATTTAAATTGATTTAATGATGAAAAAAATAATCGAATTTTATTTTTTACTGCTATGTGCCAGTTTATACTCTTCAAATAATGAAGTACAAAAGATAGATGAAACAAATAATAAAGAAAGTTTACAATCAACTAATCTTGAAAATAATTTTTTCTCAGTAGAGAGAGGATTTATATATTCAACAGGAACGGGGCTTGGAACAGGATTTTTTCTAAATTCAAAAATAAATCACATACTATTTAGACCCTATTACATATTTGCCATTAACAATATTGATTTCTTAGCTACTTGTATGATTCTAATGATTGAAGACTATAACATATCCAAAAAAGTTAAATATTCAAGCTCTTACATTGGCATAGGAATAAACTGGCATATTATAAATTTATCTAAAAAAATAAAATATTTATCTTCTACCATGGGTATTGGGGGACGATTTTACCTTTCAACAAACTTAATAGGAGATCTTAAATTTTATAGCAAATTACCTTATGTAATAGAGCCATACATATTCTTTGAATTCTCTACAAAAAAAGCTATATCTTATTTAAACATCTATTCAAAAATTGAGTGTTTATTTATTGATACATTCAATATTTCTTTTGATTTTGGTATTAGATATAATCTTAAAAGTAGCAAAGGGGCAAAATCATGAAGAAAAAGCTAAAAATTTTATTATGTTTTTACATATTAATCTTATTAGGATTTCTATTCTTATATCAAAATCCCAAAATCTTAAATAACATAAAAGAAATAGCTTCTAATTATTTAGAAAAACTCAAAGACAAAATTTACGGACCTGAAATTCCAACAGAACTAAAAGAAGAATATCTCTTACCAAAAGGATATCTTACTACCCAAGTGCTACATAAAAAATACTACTCTTTAGGATATGCTGAGAGTGCAAGACAATCAGAATGGGTAGCTTACCAATTAAAAAGAGAAATGGTTGAACTAGCTTTAACCTTGCTTAGAGAAAAAAAAATAACGAGAAGTAAGAAATTTTTTGAAGATAAAGATATTAAAGGAATCTCTCCTAAGCTAAGCGACTATATAAGGAGCGGATATGACAGAGGGCACATCGTCAGTTCTGCTGACATGTCTTTTTCCAAAGATGCAATGCTAGATACTTATTTCCTCTCAAACATATCTCCTCAACAAAGAGAATTCAATTCAGGAATCTGGCTTAAACTTGAACGCCTAGTTAGAAAATGGGCTATCTTAAAAGAAAAAATTTATATTGTTAGTGCAGGAATTTTAACAGAAAATAAAGGATTTATTGGAAAGAATAAAATTCTAATCCCAAAAAATTTTTATAAAATAGTGCTATCATTAAACAATAACAATTCTTATGATATATTGGCTTTCATTATTCCAAATGAAAAGGCCCAAGACTTAGAACTTAGAAATTATGTTGTAAATGTTAATTTAATTGAAGATAAAACTAAAATAGATTTCTTTGCGAAACTTGATGCTGGAATAAAAAAAGTAATTAAAATGAAAAAAGACCTATATTCTTGGGAATTTAAATGAAAACAATCTTTGCAAAATTAAACATTTTCCTCTTAATAACCTTTACCTTAGGCATTATTGTTATATCAATATTCATGTATCATATAAACTTTAATATAAAGTTTTATACCTATCTTATTAAAATCTATAATAAAAATTTATTGATTTTGATCAATACATTCTTTATCTTCAGCATTGGAATCATAGGATCCACTTGGACATACATCAATTATAAAAGAACAAATAACATACAATTCGTATTTTTTTATTGTTTCATTTGTTCTTTTATACTCGAACCTATTTCTATTTTCAAATATTATCTCTTAAATAATATATTAAGCTTAGAATTTTATCATTTCATGAAATTTTATCACTTAATAACCGTATTTTCATTACTAAATTTATTTTTTCTAAGCCTATACATATGTGATTTTCAAATAAAATCAATAACTTACACTATTTACTTAATTTTCACTTTTTCAATGATCTATAGCTCTTTAGTCCCTATTAATGCTTATGACCACACATATGATTTCCTCTCTTCAACAAAAAACAATAAATTTTATGTTTATTTATTCTTATTATTAATACCAATAAACTTTTTAGTAGCATGCTTAAAGAAAAAAAATCTAAGCTATCTCTTACTCTTTGTATCAATATTACTAATAGTATTAGGAATTTATCTCAATTCCATAGAAATACCTTATGCATTCATCCCAATCTTAATAGGAGTACCAATGTACTTAAAAGAATCAGGCAAACTTTTCTTCTATTGGCTATAAACCTTAAGAAATCAACACAAAAGATAAAGTCGATACGCCTACAGGCAAAAACAAATTATCGTATTTCTCAAAATCAAAAAGCTCTACAAGCACCGCTCCCATCCCAATAACTGATGCTAGTATAAAATTTGGGAAAAAATAATAACAAACAATAAAAGCAACCAAAAAGACAACAACACTGCCTGAGAATGTTTTATTATTTACAAGTTTAAAAGATGGAATTAGTTTACCAAAAAGACTTGCAAGACCATCTCCAAGACATGCAGAAAATATCCCAATATAACTAAAAGGCTCAGCTATAAGAAAATAAGTACAAAACATACTCACTACCAAAAATATTGGGGAGAGAGATATTCTGCACGAAGACACTTCTCTAGACTTTACTATTATTTCTGATATACCTTTAAGAAAAAATAAATTTATTTCCATGATTCTAAATATTTCCAAAATTAAGTATGCAAACAAAAAAAATAGGCTAGACGCAAGACCTATCCAAAAACTTACTTTATAAAACAATAAAAATATTAAAGTAGAAATATGAAAGAATTTTCTATAAATCTCATATTTAATATTTTCGTTACAAAAAACTTGATTAAACATTAATTAATTTTCCTTAAAATGATATTAAACTTTAAAAAAGAATTTGCCTTTATAATCTCATTAACGATCTTATCTCCATAAGCAAGACTTGGTGGAATTATTATAACCCTATCCTCCCCCTCACACATATCTGACAACATTATGTCCCAACCTTCAATCACTTGACCACTACCAACCACAAGCTCTATTGGTTCACCCCTGTCAATTGAACTGTCAAACTTTACTCCACTTAGTAAAAATCCCTCATAGTCTACTTTTAAAACATTGCCATTCTTAACATGCTTACCATTTCCTTTTTTATTTATCTTGTATAAGATACCACTTTTATCTCTTTGAAAATCTTTGTAATCTTGGTCAATTATTGCAAGCTGAGAAGCCATATATTTTTCAGCCTCTTCAATTTTTTTTGCCTCATAACTCTTTTTCAATTCTAAAAATCCTTCATTATCAACTTTAAAAGCTTTTGCATCCTCACCAACACGAATAATCTCAACTCTCTCTATTTTATCTCCTTGACTTATACTGCGAACCGTATCCATTCCCGAAATCACTTTACCAAAAATTGAATGCCTAAAATCAAGGTAAGTAAGATTATCTTTAAGCGTAATAAAAAATTGACTCCCATTAGTATCAGGACCAGCATTAGCCATCGAAACAATTCCTGGCTCATTATGACTCAAATCTTTATTGAATTCATCGGGGAAAACATAACCAGGCCCTCCAGTACCAGTTCCTGTAGGATCTCCTGTTTGAATAACAAAGTTATCAATAACCCTATGAAAAACAATATTTTCAAAATAAGGTCGATTTGTAACAGAATTTTTAATAGCACCCTCACTAAGACCAATAAAATTCATAACCGTTAGAGGTACAATTTTATAGTAAAGTTCAACTTCTATAGTACCTTTATTTGTCTCAATTAATGCAAATATTCCATCTCTTTCCATTAAACCTGTCCTTTTGCTACCACAAGCTACTAGCATTAATATCAATAAAAAATATAATAAATATCTACTCACAAGTGTATTCCTTAAGTTAACATTTAAATTAAGTTTCCGGCCCTAATTGTACAATTTTTTACAAAAATTGTACAATTAACTAGCAATTTATCATTATTAAGTAATACTATTTACTAAGATAATTAATAAGATTTGGAATTTATAAATGTTGAATATTAGTAATGAACTCCTTATGAAATTCTGTAATTTTATATATGAAAACAGCGGAATTCGATTTGATGAGAAGAATAAGGTTGTATTAAAAGGCAGAATTAATGATGCAATACATGAACTTGAAAATATCAATACTCCAAAACAATTATATGACTTAATAAGTTCTGACAAATTAAAAAAAGAATACTTCTTAGATCTAGTTACTACTAATCTAACACGATTCTTTAGAAATGAGGCTCATTTCTCAACCTTTGAAAAATTTATAATTCCAAACTTAATAAAGATTAAAACTCAAGAAGGCAAGAACAGAATTGTTATATGGTCTGCTGGATGCTCAACGGGAGAAGAACCGTATTCACTGGCATTTGTTCTTAAATATCATCTCCCAAAAAGTTTTGACTTTATTATTATCGCCTCTGATTTAAGTTTAAAATCTCTAATGATAGCAAAAGAAGGATATTACTCCGTACAAAAATGTGAACATATTCCAATGCAATATAAACAATACATTAAATCTCACATAGATGGTTATAGGGTAATAGAAAATATTAAGAAACACATACGATTTGATTATCATAACTTAAATTTTGAAAATGGCTTTTCAAATATTGATGTTATTTTTTGCCGAAATGTACTCATATATTTCGATGAAAAGTCTAAAATAAAGGTCTTAAAAAAATTTTACTCCTCTATGGCTATGAAAAGTTATTTATTTATTGGTCACTCAGAATCACTCTTTGGGCTCAATCTTCCTTTCAAATTTTTAAGAACACCTTGGGCCGTAATATATGAAAAGAATGATAACGGTATCCCAGAAAGAAAGTTTCAGTTCAAAAGCAGATACAAATTATGATTTGATACAAACAGACCCATAGGAGCAAAACAAAAATGCAAAAAAAAATTTATGTGCTCGTTATTGAAGCTTCTTCTGTTAATAGAAAGGTTATATCAGACATCATAAACTCATCTTTAAAACTTGAAGTTATTGCAACTGCAGCTAATACAGACTTTGCTCTTAAAAAACTTAAAAAACACCCAGATGTAATACTACTCAGCTTAGAAACAGAAACAATTCAAGAAATCGCTTTCATAAAAAAAAAGCAAAATATCAATAACAATCTCCCTGTCATTATCCTCTCATCAAATAAAGATATAGCAAAAAATGCTATCTTAAAAGGTGCTGACGACCTCATAATAAAAACCAATGATAAATTAGAGAGCATAAAAGATAAAATTATTGATTTACTCTCAGTTTACGGAAACAAAACTATAAAAAATAAAATCATAACTAACATCAACTCCACATTCAAAACAATCACGAATAATAGAATCGAAGAAGACAATCTAAGTACAACAGAAGCAACAGATAACAATTTGATAATTACAAAAAATAAAAATGAGACTAATAACCTTCATGAAGAAATAATAGATGAAAAGGCTTTAAAAAAACTTAAAAACAGAAAATTTGAAATAGTTGTTATTGGGATATCTACAGGAGGCCCTGCAGCACTAAAGGAGATACTACCAGAAATTCCTAAAAACTTTCCTGTGCCAATAATAGTTGTTCAACATATGCCAAAAGAATTTACAGCAGAATTTGCAAGAAATCTTAACAATATTTGCAACTTAGCAGTCAAAGAAACAAGTAATAAAGAAATACTCCAAAAAGGATTCATATACATAAGTTCTGGGGGATACCATACAAGAATTAATAAAATAAACGAAAACTATCAAATAGAAGTCTTTGACGCTGCTAATGTAAACGGACACAAACCCTCTATAGGCGTACTATTTAAATCAATATCAGAAAATGTAAAAGAAAAAGCAATAGCTTTAATAATGACTGGAATGGGAAGTGATGGTTCTAGAGAAATTGGAGACATTAAAAAAGCTGGTGGACTGACTATTGCACAAGATGAGCAAAGTTCAGTGGTTTTTGGAATGCCAAAAATAGCAATAGAAGAAAATAATGTAGACTATATAGTTTCAATAAGTCATGTGGTAAAATTATTAAAAGCCATCCTTATTGATGGTTAAATTTTTAAAAACAAGGATAACCTTTGGACATCAAAAAAGAGAACACTGAGGATTGCTTTTCACATGTCAGCACTCTTGACGTAGACCATTACAAAATATACATACTAGGAACAGCGCATGTATCAAAAAAGAGCTCACAAGATACAGCTACTTTAATTGAGACATTAAAGCCAAACTTTATTGCCGTTGAACTTGATGAGGCTCGTTACCACGCAATTCTAAAAACAGATGAAAATGAAAAATGGCGCAATTTAGACATATATAAAGTAATAAAACAAGGAAAAGCATTTTTACTAATAGTACAGATCATTTTAAGTAATTTTCAAAAAAAATTAGCAAAAGAACAAGGGATTAATCCTGGCGAAGAGATGAAAACAGCCATTTTAAAAGCTAAAGAGCACAATATACCGTTAATACTTGTAGACAGAAAAGTTGAGACAACCCTAAAGAGGGCCTGGAATTGTGTCCCAATTTTTGAAAAAGTCAAAATAATATCAAGCTTGTTTTCATTCTCAGACGTAAAAGTCACACAAGATGAAATTGAAAAACTCAAAGAACAAGATGTTCTATCAAATATGATGGGAGAACTTGCAAAAGAAATTCCTACTGTAAAAAAAGTTTTAATTGATGAGAGAGATGAATTTATAGCAAGCAAGATACTTGAAGGCTCAGGAACAATTCTTGCTGTTGTTGGTGCTGGTCATGTAAAGGGAATAATAGCAAATTTAAAAGAAATTAAAGAAAATAAAAAAATTATTAACATCAATGAGCTAAATACCATACCTAAGAATACTTTTTCCATAAGCAAATTAATATCTTACTTTATAGCAATCTCAATTGTTATACTAATGGCAAGCTCATTCTACTTTAAAGGCTTTGATTTAGCTTACAAAAATTTAAAGTTTTGGATAATATGTAATTCTTTATTTGCAGGTCTTGCTGCTCTTTTACTAAGAGCCAATATTATAACGATACTAACAGCATCAATTGGAGCTCCAATATTTTCCTTAATTCCATTTATTGGAACGGGTATGGTTGCAGGTCTTGTTGAAGCTTATATAAATAAACCAAAAATAAAAGATTTTGAAAATCTACAAGAAGATTTGAATAACATAAAAGGATATTTTAAGAACAAAGTTACAAAAATCTTATTAATAGTATTTTTCGTAAACATTGGGTCTGCAATTGGAACAATTGTTGGATTTCAATTCTTGTTAAATATTTTTAGCTAAATACCAAAAAGAAAAATAAAAATATACAGGAGTCACATTATGAAGCTTGTTTTTTTAGGGCCCCCGGGTTCTGGAAAAGGTACAATTGCCAAGATCCTCTCAAATAAATTAAATTACTATCATATCTCAACAGGGGATTTATTTAGAGAAAATATATCAAATGCTACACCTCTTGGTAAGGAAATCAAACAAATAGTTGAGAATGGACAATTAGTCCCCGACTCAATCACAATTAAAATTGTTGAAGATAAAATCAATACCCTTGAAAATAAGGATAATTTTATTCTTGATGGATTTCCCAGAAACATCAATCAAGCCAAAGCTCTAGATAAGTTCTTGAAAAATATTCAAATAATAAATTTTTTACTCGATGAAGAAATACTAATAAAAAGGCTTTCTGGCAGAAGAATATGCAAGTCTTGCGGAGGAATATTTAACATATACACACTTCCTACAAAAGAAAAGGAAATTTGTGATCTTTGTAAAGGTATCCTTTACCAACGAAAAGATGATACAGAGGGGTCTTTAAAAGTTAGACTTCAAGAATATCACTTACAAACAAAACCACTAACAGATTTTTACTCAAAAAGCAACAGGCTTAATAATATTAATGCATCAAAGGATATTGATGAAGTGGAAAAAAGCTTAATGGAAATAATATCAAAAAGTTAAATATTAATTTAAAATAATGCCAAATAATTTATTTTTTTTAAAAAAAAAGGTACAATACAGAAAATATGGAAGGAGATTTTATTACAGCAAGAATTTATATAATAAGAAGATCATTTATAGTGCTGATATTTTTACAGACCGTTTTAATCTATTCAAAAGAAAATCAAGACAAGATGGAATATTTTTATGCCAACTTTCAAACGGCTTACTATCCACCACATGCACTTGGAACTCGTGAAAGCAAGTTTTCGCCAAGTTTCATAACCCCTCAATTCAAATCAGTAGCACCAGAAAAACGGATTTCACCTAGTTCATGGGGAAGTGTCAAACTAATATCATACCTGGGCTACTATAAGTTCTTTAAACTCTTAGACAATCCCGATTCACCTTTACTTCAAAATAATGGAATAGATGTTGACTTAAACATTGGACTCTCACCCGTTGTTGCGCTACTTAAAGGAAAAATCAGTTTCACTCCCGTTGCATTTATCAATTTATATACAGGAATTGAACTTGGAATAGGTTGGCAAGGATTTGGTTTTAAGGGTATTGGGGTACATATTGGAAATGGACAATATTCAAGTAACGCTGAATTCTATTCTGAGATAACAATGGGAGGCAGACTACAATTTGATCTAAATGCCCTGATTGATGGGGACTGGACGCATGTTATTACAGTAGTTGGAAATAATATTCTGCATATAAACAATCCACATGCTAATGACAATCAGCTTTGGAAATACAAATCTGATGGAGGTAAAAATATAAATGGATTTACAATAAATCCTTATGCACTCTTAGCTTATAAAATGCCAATACCTCTTAATATAATTGGATTTTTATATGAAGGCCAAACATACATTGGACATGCAAGAAACGTAAGTACAGCACAAAATAAAGGATGGGGAAGTGATTTCTTTTATCATAATTTCTCCCTTATCTCAAAAGTTGAAATCATAGAAAATCTAACACTAGACATGCAATTTAAATTCTCAACAGCACCTATTTATACAGCAAACACAATGGGAATGGCTGACATCTCAAAAAGAATAAGTACAAATAATTCCTATATTTACTACGATTCTATTGGGTTCTCTTTAACTTATAAAATTTAACTTTAATATTTAAACTGATTTCGACCAGAAATCTTAGCTTCATATAATTTATCATCAGCAAGTTTAATAATATTAGTGAAATTGGAATCATGAGGAATTTGTTCAGCAAGACCAACTGAAACTGTCACAAATTTAGAAATACTACTGTGCTCGTGAACTATCTCTAAATTTCTAATATCTTCAATCAAAATACTAACAATATTAATCATTTCTTCCAAACTTTTATTGACAGAAAATAAAATAAACTCCTCACCACCATAACGAGCAGTATCTATATTATATTTAATGGCGATTTTATTTAAACTCCTTGCAATCAACTTAAGACATTCATCACCATTGGTATGTCCATAATTATCATTATATTTTTTAAAATAATCAATATCTAACATTCCCACAATGACGTTCCTTTTATGCTCCAAGGCTTGCATCCAAGACTTAGCAAATTTATCTGTAAAAAACCTTCTATTAGGAATTTGAGTTAGACCATCAATTCTTGCAAGATTCTTAAAATAATCCCTAAGTCTTTTGAGTTCAAGATGAGTTTTAATTCTTGCATCAATGATCCTGCCATTAAAAGGCTTTAGAATATAATCCACTCCACCAACATTAAACCCTTCAAGTTGAGCATCGGTAGAATCTCTTGAACTAATAAAGATTACAGGAATATCCCTAGTCTCAGGATCATTTTTAAGCCTTTTGCAAACCTCATAACCGCTAATATCTGGAAGCAATACATCAAGAAGGATTAAATCAGGACTAGCAATCTCAACTTGTTTTAAAGCATCAAATCCATTTACTGCAACTCTAATCTCGTAATTGTATTGCAATATATCTATTAATAAATCTAAATTCGTAGGCGTATCATCCACAAGTAGCAATTTTTGAGACTTAACTGAAATATCCTCAAAATTATCCAAAATCACACCTTTCATCATTACTTCTCTATATTACTAGCATTCATCATGCGTTTAACAATATTAGCACTCTCTTTAAAATTATATATCCTTAAATATTTAACAAGCGAATCAAATAATGTAATATTATCATCATCCAAACTATACCCTTTAAGAACCTCAATCACTTCCTTATATTCTTTTGGATTCCTATTTTCTATACCACTTAAAAGCTTTTGCATAAGACTTAAAAATTCATCATTGCTTTTAAATTTTAATTTCTCTTGATACTCAGTCTTAGTAACATCTAAAATCCTCTCCCTTATGTTCCCAACAAGTACAATCAAATCTTTACGTGCTTTAGAATAAAGCATTTTCAATTCATATATTGAACCTGTATTTATCTCAATCTGTCTAAAATGCTCAAATAAGTTACTACGCATATTACCAAGAGCTCCAGCAATTGAATGTGCTAATCCTTTTACTAATTCTACATTATTTAAATTAAAAGCCTCATCCAAATCACGTATCATATTATCGCTCATGTCAACAAATCCTCTGCACAAATCAACATACATCTCATATGAAATATTTAAATCTCTTAAAGCATTATTAACATCTAAATTGGGTATATCAGAAAATCCATATAACTTCTTGTCTGATATAATGTTACTATCTTCAACCTCAATATGTAAATATCTTTTTAAGATACACTTAATTGAGCTAATATGTATTGGTTTTGCAAGATAATCATTCATTCCATTATCTAAACATCTATCTTTATATTCTCTTAATGCATGTGCAGTAACAGCTATTAACACACATGGATTTAAATTATTTTGGCTTTCAAATTTGCGTATTTCTCTAGACACCGTAAAGCCATCACAACTTGGCATTCTTATATCAACAAAAGCAATATCATACCTATTAGTTTTTAAAAACTCAATAGCCTTAACGCCATCGTCCACAATATCAATAGAATCTTCTCTGACACCTATAACAATCAGAATATTTTTTAAAACCTTCTGATTAATTTCATTATCATCAGCTATTAAGATGCCAACATTATTTTTAAGCTTAAGAGTACTAGATTCACTTACTATTGGAATATCTACAACCGGACCATTTCTAATCCAATCAGAATAAAAATCCCACCTTTTAAAAGGTTTTTGCATATATTCATATTTGAAATCAATGCTCTCATCACTCTTTAAATAATAGAACACAAATACTATTCTTACATTAGAATTTAAATTCTCAATCCGATCAGCAAACTTAATACCTTCTTGTAATCCAAAATCATCAACATTTATAAAAATAAAATCATAATAAGGATATCTATAAAAAGTCTTATAAGCATCCTCATAAGAACAAAAATAATGTATATTATCCTTATAATCAAATATTTCACTTATTTCACTTAATACCTCAACGGTCTTTTTACTTGAAAATAAGCTTAAAATTTTTTTATCCTTTACCAATTGCAATTTTTTTAATTCTTTATCTTTAATCTTGTTACCTAAAACAAAAGGCAACATAAATGAAAAAGTTGTTCCCTTGCCTACTTCACTCTCAACCGTAATGCCAGGACCACCCATTAAACTAACAAGTTTCCTAGATATTGCAAGTCCAAGACCAGTTCCTTCATACTTTTTTGAATCAGAATCATCTTCTTGTTTAAATAACTCGAATATTACAGGTATATTACTCTCTTTAATCCCCTTACCAGTATCAGTCACCTTAAACTCAATAGTAATTATTTTATTACCATTATTATCTTCTGTACTGCATATCATTTCATAGTTTAAAACTATGATTCCATCTGTAGTAAATTTAAAAGCATTGCCGATTAAATTAATAAGTACCTTCTTAAGTCTAGCTCTATCCCCTATTAAGTAACTATCTAAATCTGATTTTGAATAAAAAATTAAATCAAGATTCTGTTTTGCGCTCTGAGACTGAAAACCCTTCAAAACACTTTCAATTTCATGCTCCAGATCTATTTCATTATTTTCAATATATATCCCATTCATGTCTATTTTGGAAATATACAATATCTCATCAATTAAAGAGAGTAATGAGATAGATGAATAATTTATCATTTGCACATACTCTTTTTGAATACCTAAAAGATCAGTATTCTCTAAAAGCTCAGTAGCTGCTATTATGCCATTAATGGGAGTACGAATATCATGACTCATACTTGCTAAAAAAATAGTTTTAGCAGCAATAGCATTCTCAATAACTTTTTTCTCACTTACTGCAGAAGAATACATTTTTTTCCTAAATCCTATCTCCTTCCAAAAATTAAGTAGAAAAAACACAAAAATAGTAAAAACAAACATACCAATGGTTAATACTGCTATACCAGACTTTTTGAGTCTCATATCTTTAGAACTCTCATGAACATTAAATACCCAGTCATCGAAATGTGATTTATTATTAACATTTGTACGGAATAAAACTTTTTGTATAATCCTTCTTAAAATATAATCTTGATTATGAACTGCAATATTTAAATTAAATGTTAGATCTAAGACAGTAAAAACTTTCTTAATATCCCTAATATTTAAGTCCTCAAAATTAATAGTAGCTGTATATTCATCACTAATAATCCCATCAACCTTGCCTCTATAGAGAAGGTCTAAAGCTTCTTTAAAACTATCCACTTGCACCAGTTGTGTTCCTATTTGGGTTTCCAATTTCTTAGTATACAAAAACTTAAGCACCGCAATACGATCAGATGATTTAGGAGTAAATAATCTAGTTTGATTTGAAAAAAGATGTAGCGGAATTCCTGAAACTGCTTTAATATTAAAAACAGAATTCGAATTTGTGTCATCCAAATTAGTAGATAATATATCCACCTTGCCTAATTTAATTAATTCTTCAACCTCTCTCTCATGCACATTGACAATATTGAAATCCAAATTTGTCAATCTTCTTATTCTCTTAATTAGCCACTCATTTACTCCTTTATAATTACCAGAATCAAAATAATCAATAGGATACCAATCTTTAACAGCAAGATTTAATTTCCTATTGCTTTGTAACCAAATTTTTTCCTCAATATTAAAGCTACTTCTATTTATGTCTCCATAATAATTATTTTGATAATCTTCAACCTCATCTTGCCCAATCCAATTCTTCTCTATTTGTAACAAAGTATCAAATAAAATGTTTGCTGTTAACGCATCAAGCATATACGCAAACACTTGCAATCTTTTACTATTAACAGCTAATACCAAAAACTTACTTTTATTTAAACTTGAACTTTTGAATTTCAATATATTATTATATCCGTGCATCCTTAATAAATAGCTTGTGGTTATTGAATTTTCTACAAATCCATATGAATGATTAACTATATCTGCAAAATTACTTACTATATCTGTATTTTTATCTAATTGCATACCATTTAAACTGAAATCAATAACTTGTGAATTTATGACCTTATTACTATTTTTAGCATTTGTAAAATATAAATTAAAATTAAGTGAGCATATTGGCGAGATTGCTTTATACTTTTTAGAATTTAAAATATTATCATCTTCAAGAATTCCACCCCAAACAGATATATCCTTATCATCCAGGCTTCTTTTAATGCTCTCCTTTGGAAATCCTATAAATTCAACTGAAAAACCATATTCTCTAGCAAGAGTATTCCATAAGTCAACTAAAATTCCTGAGAATTGACTTTTAGCATTAATAAAACTCAAAGGAGGATAATCATTATACATTCCAACATCAAGTTTCAATAAAAAATCTAACTCTTTAAAAGAAGCATATTCCTCTTTAGAGAGAGATTGCATATAACTTAAAAGATTAATATCTAAATCCTTTAATTGATTAACAGCATTCTTACTAATAGCAGCTCTTACGCCAAAACTATAAAAATATTCAGAATTAAAAATTCTCATCAAAGATGGGGAAAACAAACTATACCATACACAAGATAATGATTTATAACTTCCATATACTAAATCAATCTTATTATCTCTTAATGCTAAGAGTAATTTTTCAGTATCTGTAAATAAAAAAACATTATCACCATGACCATGAAATCTTAAAATATCTTCATATATAGTATTCTCTACAACACCTACGCGTAATTCATTTGAAAGGAATAAATTGGTAAGTTTTTTCTCTTTTTCTGAATTACAAATCAATGTAGTTACGCATTTGCCAATCTCATTTTTAAAATAAAGATATTCATTTAAGCCTGAATTATAAGTTAATCCCAAATAAACTACATCATCTTCAATTTTATCTTTATCAAGATAATCAATAGATTCTACACTAATATCATAATCATGATCTTGTGCCCACTTATCTAGAAGATAAAAAATAGTGCCACGCATCTTACCTTTTTGATTTTTATAATAAAGAGGATAATATTGATCTACAAGTTTAAATTTAAGAATTTGTTTAGCTGGCAAACTGATATGAGATAAAAAAAATAGAAATAAAAAAACACTCAAACCGCGCATAAGCCATGTTATATATTTATACATACAATGTATAAATCAAATGAAAACAAAAAACCCTGGCAATAACCTACTCTCCCGCGAACTCGCAGTACCATCAGCGAATAAGAGCTTAACTTCTGTGTTCGGAATGATAACAGGTGTTTCCTCTTTTCTTTAATCACCAGGGTATTTATAAGGAAGACAAAAATATGGTCAAAGATTCGGGTAATTAGTATTAGTCAGCTTAATATATTACTATACTTACACTTCTAACCTATCAACCTGGTATTCTCCCAGGACCCTAATAGGATATCTAATCTTGAGGAAGGCTTCCCACTTAGATGCTTTCAGCGGTTATCCCTTCCGAACGTAGCTACCCAGCACTTACCCTTGGCAGGATAACTGGTACACTAGAGGTTCGTCCATCTCGGTCCTCTCGTACTAGAGATAGAGCCTCTCAAATATCCAACGCTTGTGGCAGATAGGGACCAAACTGTCTCACGACGTTCTGAACCCAGCTCGCGTACCGCTTTAAATGGCGAACAGCCATACCCTTAGGACCTGCTCCAGCCCTAGGATGCGATGAGCCGACATCGAGGTGCCAAACCCTTCCGTCGATGTGAACTCTTGGGAAGGATAAGCCTGTTATCCCCGGAGTACCTTTTATTCGTTAAGTGACGGCGCTTCCACTCGCTACCGCCAGATCACTAAGACCTACTTTCGTATCTGCTCGACTTGTCAGTCTCACAGTTAAGCTACCTTATGCCTTTACACTTACAGAGTGATTTCCAACCACTCTAAGGTAACCTTTGCGCACCTCCGTTACTCTTTAGGAGGCGACCGCCCCAGTCAAACTACCCACCTGGCACTCTCCTCATATCACTATGAGTTAGAAACTTAATTAAACAAGGGTGGTATTTCAAGTGCGACTCCACTATCCCTAACGAGATAGCTTCAAAGTCTCCCACCTATCCTACACATATTTAACCAAATTTCAATACCAGGCTATAGTAAAGGTTCACGGGGTCTTTCCGTCTAACCACAAGTAATCGGCATCTTCACCGATACTTCAATTTCACCGAGCTCCACGTTGAGACAGCGTCCAAATCGTTACACCATTCGTGCGGGTCGGAACTTACCCGACAAGGAATTTCGCTACCTTAGGACCGTTATAGTTACGGCCGCCGTTTACTGGGGCTTGAATTTAATGCTTCGCTTTTACACTAACATCTCCTCTTAACCTTCCAGCACCGGGCAGGTGTCAGTCCCTATACTTCTCTTTGCAGATTTGCAGAGACCTGTGTTTTTGGTAAACAGTCGTTCGGACCATTTTTATGCTACCTAATCTCTTAGGTCATACTTATCCCGAAGTTACGTATGTATTTTGCAGAGTTCCTTAACGTGGATTCTCTCGCGCGCCTTAGAATTTTCATCCCACCTACCTGTGTCGGTTTGCGGTACGGTCCCTTATAGCCTAACCTTAGAAGTTATTTCTTGGCACCTTGATTACCTACATTTCATGTTGCCTAAACAACACTCATCATCACATCTCAGCTCTTTTAGCGGATTTTCCTACTAAAATCAACACCTTAATGCTTAAACTAGGACTACCATCGCCTAGCAGTAGTTCACCTCATGCGTCACTCCAATCGAAACTATAAGAGGTACGGGAATATTAACCCGTTTCCCATCGACTTCGCTTTTCAGCTTTGCCTTAGGGGCCGACTAACCCTGGGAAGACGACCTTCACCCAGGAAACCTTAGGTTTTCGGCGAATGGGGATCTCACCCATTTTTTCGTTACTCATACCTGCATTCTCACTTCTGATACCTCCATCAAACTTCTCAGTTCGACTTCTCAGGCTTACAGAACGCTCCTCTACCATTCTAACCGAAATTAGAATCCAAAGCTTCGGTAATGTGTTTAGCCCCGTTACATTATCGGCGCTTAAGTACTCGACCAGTGAGCTATTACGCACTCTTTAAAGGTATGGCTGCTTCTAAGCCAACCTCCTGGCTGTTTACGTACCTAAACCTCCTTTTCCACTTAACACATTTTTGAGACCTTAGCTGTTGGTCTGGGTTGTTTCCCTCTCGACCATGGACATTATCGCCCATAGTCTCACTCCTATTCATCATACAATAGCATTCGGAGTTTAACTGAGTTTGGTACCCTTTGACAGGCCCTAGCTCAATTAGTGCTCTACCTCTATTGCACTAAAATAAGGCTGAACTTAAATCCATTTCGAGGAGAACCAGCTATCTCCGAGTTTGTTTAGCCTTTCACTCCTATTCACAGCTCATCCCTGCCTTTTTAAACAGACTAGGGTTCGGCCCTCCACTTGGTTTTACCCAAGCTTCAGCCTGGCCATAAATAGATCACTCGGCTTCTGGTCTACCACATCTAACTAAATCGCCCGTTTAAGACTCGCTTTCGCTCAGGCTCCAGCACTACTATGCCTTAACCTTGCTAGACATGATAACTCGCAGGTTCATTATGCAAAAGGCACGCCATCACCATGAATAAATCATGGCTTTGACTGCTTGTAAGTCCACGGTTTCAGTTCTATTTCACTCCCCTCCCGGGGTTCTTTTCACCTTTCCCTCACGGTACTCTTCACTATCGGTAGCTTTATAGTATTTAGCCTTGGAGAGTGGTCTCCCCAGCTTCAGACAGGGTTTCTCGTGTCCCGTCCTACTTAGGAACATCTTTAAGAAGATATTTACATTTAAATTACAGGGCTATCACCTTCTCTGGCTAACTTTTCCAAGTTATTCTTCTATATAAATATTTTGTGACTTCTCAGCTTATTGCAGACTAAGCTTCAAGCGTCCTACAACCCTCTAAATGCAACGCTCTGCAGCTTGACACATTTAAAGTTTAGGCTACTCCCCTTTCGCTCGCCACTACTTAGGGAATCTCTTTGATTTCTTTTCCTCAGGGTACTTAGATGGTTCACTTCCCCTGGTATAGCCTTTACTACATAAGTAGTAAATAATTAGCATCTAGCTAATTGGATTACTCCATTCGGTAATCTTGGGATCATAAAATGTTTGCTTCTCCCCCAAGCTTTTCGCAGCTTACCACGACCTTCTTCGCCTTAAAGCTCCTAGGCATCCACCATAGACTCTTTATTACTTTGACCATATTTTTATCTTCCATCTCTAATTTGCCAATCGTTTATACAACATAGAATAATATATACTTTTAATTTTACTATGTCAATACCATTATCATAATTTTTATTAAAATAATTTTTTCAAATATTAAAGAACACATAAAACACACAGAAACTAATTAGTGCCATAAAAATGCTCCTACAATTTATTATACAAAATTATATAAAAACACATAGTTTACGAAAGTATAAATCGGATATTCATCTTAAACACAGTAAATCAAATATTTATAACCTAAATGATTTAGATAGAATATAAGAGAAAGATTACTTAACATCAATATCAAGATTAAAAAACTCAATTAAAAACTTTGCAACCCCATCTTCATCATTATTGAATTTTGTAACCTCGTTGTTTGGCAAATTATTCCTAACAAGATCGTTTGCGTTCTTCATAACGATGCCCTTTCCAACATTCTTTAACATCCCATAATCATTGCCATTATCTCCAAATGCTAAAATAGCATCAATAGCAATACATTCAAATAAAGCAATACTTTTAATAGCATTATATTTACTAGCATCAATATGTGTAATTTCCAAAAGATCATTAGCGGAATAAAACATACTTATATCTTTAAAATTTTTTTCTCTGATTTTATTTGCAAACTCTTCAAGCTTAAAGAGATCTTGAGCATAATAAACTATTTTAGAACAAGAATCTATCTCAAACTTAGATAAATCAGTAATAATAGGTTTTATTCCTAAATTTTCAATAAAATAATTCATAATTGGACTTCTAATCTCTCTATCAGAATACCAATTATTAAAAGTATAAAGATTAATATCAATATCTCCTCTCTTGACCTTAAGAATTTCTCTTACTACATCATAATCAATCTTATATCTTAAAATTAGATTATTTTTAAAAAATACCTCAGCTCCATTAGCCGTTACAATATAACTCTCATCAATTTGCACCTCTTTAAGCTGCACTAGAATATCCGTAATCTCATCAAATCTTCTACCAGTAGCAATAATTATATGAAAATCATTCTTTAATTTTAAAAGAACTTTAAGAGTCAATGGCGTAATTTCATGATCATTATTAAGCAAGGTTCCATCAAGATCAAAAACCAACATCTTATATTTTTTATAATTGGCATTCATTATAACACCCTCTTTTAAATAAATGATATCACATTAAATTTATGACCTGTAACCTTGACTTGAATTAAATCAATAAAAAAAATATAATGATGATATCAAAGGGTGAAAATAAAGAGTTAAATGTAGCGATGAATGGATGAGGAAATTTCAACTTTATTCACAGAAGAAAAAATAAAAAGTAAAATTAAAGAATTAGCCCAAAAGATTAGAAACTACTATAAAGATAAAAGTAATGTGGTTTTTATATCACTTCTTAAAGGCTCTTTCATGTTTTTTGCAGATATTACAAGAGAGATTGGATTAAACGTAAAAATCGATTTTCTACAAGTCTCAAGTTATAAAAATAAAACTCATTCTTCACTAAACGTACTAATCAAGAAAGATATTGATATTGATATAAAGGACAGTTACGTAATAATCTTTGATGACATCATAGATACTGGACTTACATATGATAAAATAATTACTTACTTAAAAACCAAGAATCCTAAAGAAATTAAAATTTGTACTCTTTTTAATAAACCATCCAGAAGGCTGATAGAACTAAAGATAGACTATGCGGGCTTTGAAATTGAAAATGATTTCATAGTCGGATATGGTATTGATTTTAATGAAAAACACAGAACTTTAAAGGATGTAGCAAAAATAAACAAATAGGAGATATGAATGTCAATTTACGCAGTTATTGGAACTCAATGGGGTGATGAAGGTAAGGGAAAAATTATAGATTTTCTCTCATCAAAGGCGGATTATGTTGTAAGATTCAACGGAGGAAATAACGCTGGACATACAATCGTCGTCAATAATAAAAAATTCATTTTTAATCTACTACCATCAGGTGTTTTACAAGGAGCAAAATGCATACTTGGCCCTGGCATAGTAATTGATCCATTAATTTTAATTAAAGAACTTGAAACGCTAAAGCACAATAATATAAAGACAGAAATATTCATAAGCGATAAAGCGCATATAATAATGCCTTATCACATTAAACTCGACGAGCTTAGTGAACAAAAAAAGGGTACTTACAAAATCGGAACTACAAAACGAGGAATTGGACCTTGTTATGCTGACAAGATCAACAGAACAGGCATAAGAGCTACTGATTTACTTAACATGGAAACTTTTGAAAGAAAACTAAAAATAAATTTAGATGAAAAAAATGAAATTATAGAAAAAATATATAACGATAAACCTTTCAATTACGATGATATTTTAAGTAAATACAAAGAATATATAGCAATACTCCAATCTGCTATCACCAATACAGAAGCAATATTAAATCATGCCATAAATTCAGGAAAAACTATCTTAATAGAAGGTGCTCAAGGCACAATGCTTGATATTGAACATGGAACATTTCCATTTGTAACATCAAGCAATACATTAATTACAGCAGCAACAGGATGTGGTATTCCTATCTCAAAAATCAAGCAAAAAATTGGCATAATAAAAGCATTCTCATCAAGAGTTGGTTCAGGACCTTTTGTAACTGAAATCCTAGAACCTATTGGAGATAAGATTAGAGAAAAGGGGCAGGAATATGGCTCAACAACAAAAAGACCTAGAAGAATTGGTTGGCTTGATCTCTTAACAATAAAAAAATCGATAAATCTTAACGAACTAAACCATTTAGTCTTAACTAAACTAGACATACTAAATGACATTGAAGAACTTAAGATTTGCACAGCTTATGAATTTCAAGGAAAAATATACGACTATATACCTGCTTCTTGTGAAATACTTGAAAAAGCTAAACCTATATACAAAGTCTTTAAGGGATTTAAACAAGATATTAGAAATATTAGCTATTATGACGATTTGCCTATTGAGGCTAGAGAATACATTGAATTTATAGAAAGAGAAGTGGGGGTTCAAATTTCAATGCTATCTCTTGGAGCAGAGAGAGAAAAAACTATTTTTAGGAATAAAGAATGGATCAATATATAAACCCTTTAAAATCAAGATATGCCAGTAAAGCAATGCTTTACATTTTTTCACCAAAATTTAAGTACACCACATGGAGAAAGCTATGGTACAACTTAGCTTTAGTGCAAAAAGAATTGGGAATAGATATTAGCAATAATCAACTCAATAATTTATCCAAACACATTGAAGATATTGATTTTGAACTTGTAGAAAAATATGAGGCAAAATTTAAACATGAAGTCATGGCACATCTTTATGCTTATGCCGACTTAGCTGGTGATGATGCTAGAAAAATTCTACACCTTGGTGTTACAAGTGCATATTTAATGGATAACACAGACTTAATCCAAATCAAAGAAGCTCTATTACTTATTGAAAGTAAACTGATAAAACTTATTAAAACTTTAAGAGAATTTTCAATAAAACATAAAGATTTGGCAACACTTGCATATACACATCTACAAGAAGCACAATTAACAACTCTTGGAAAAAGAAGTAGCTTATGGCTTCAAAGTTTGATTTTTGACTTTCAAGAACTTAAGTTCATTATGTCTAACATGTGCTTTAGAGGAGTAAAGGGAACTATTGGAAATCAAAATAGCTTTAAAGAACTGTTTGCATCTAACTTTGAAAAGGCAAAAGCCTTAGACATCAATCTTGCAAAAAAAATGGGGTTTGACAAAGTTTATAAAATGACTAGTCAAACTTATGATCGCAAATTTGATTCATCAATATTAAATTTTTTAAGCAATTTAGCTCAAAGTGCACATAAGATTACTAATGATATCAGGTTCATGCAACATCTTAAAGAACTTGAAGAACATTTTGCAGAGCACCAAATAGGTTCATCTGCAATGCCTTACAAAAAAAACCCTATTTACAGTGAAAGAGTAGCTTCCCTTGCTAAGTTTACAATGAGCCTACAATCAAGTGGCGGATTTATAGCTGCAACTCAATGGCTTGAGAGAACTCTAGATGATTCAGCTTGCAAAAGACTAAACATTCCTCAAGCATTCTTAGCTACTGATGCTGCCCTGATATTACTAGATAAAATATTCAACAATATCAGGGTAAACAAAAAAATAATTGAAAACCATGTTAAAACAGAAATGCCATTTATATTAACAGAAGACATATTAATGAAAGCAACAAAAAATGGTGGGGATAGACAAATATTACATGAAAAGATAAGAATTTATTCAATGCAAGTAAGGGAAAATCTTTATTCAGGGGCAACTGAGAACGGCTTAATTAAACTAATCCTTAACGATAAAAGTTTTAGATTAACATCTAAAGACATAGATGAAATCTTAAATCCAAATGAAAATATAGGTTTTGCCTCATACCAAGTTGAAGATTTCATTAAAGAAATAATTGATCCTATTCTTAAAAATAAATAAGGAATACTAATATTTAGAAACAAATCTATTACCCCTTATGTAAAATCGCCAAAGCTTATTCGCATACTCCTCACCTGCATAATCAACATTTATTCTCTTTGAGCATGCCACTTCAAAATCAAAAGATAAATCTTTTCTTAAGAAAAGTTCACAATTATTAAGAAGATCTCTATTATTAAACTTTAAATCTATATTTAAAAACTTAGTAAGCTTGCCAGGCCCATTAGTTAACAATCCATCAACTTTTGGAGAAATAGGCTCAATAGCTCTTATTAAAACAGCATGGGGATTATGTTTATTAGATGTCACAATATTTAACATGTAATACATACCATAAATCATATAAACATAAGCATATCCCCCAATATTATACATGGCAATGGTACGATTTGTTCTTCTTCCCCCATAAGCATGACAGGCTTTATCTATTACGCCCATATAAGCTTCCGTCTCGACAATTCTTGAAATAATTTCTTTGCCATCTATTTTTCTAACCAGCAAGTGCCCAAGCAAAGACTCAGCCACAACAATAGCATCCTGCATAAAAAACTCTCTATTCATTAGTACAATCTTATCATAGAAAAATAAACCGTATATTGACAAACGTAATAAAGTTAAATAGAATCTTAAAGGGTAAGAATATTTTAGGGATCATAGCTCAGGTGGTTAGAGCGCAGGTCTGATAAACCTGAGGTCGGAGGTTCAACTCCTCCTGGTCCCAATTTTACACTCAAATCCTTTTAAAGATTTAATAACCTAGGCAAAACAATTCAAGACGGATTTTTTAAGTTTTAATCAAATTTCACATATATGCAAAAAATTTATAACTAAACCATAAAGAACGGGTAATATAATAATCAAAACTACAAGCTCAAATATTAAACCATGTATTATATTGATTCATTAAAGATAGACACAAACATCAAACATATTAAACTTTACACGAAGTAATATTATTTCCTACAAGCCACAAAAACTTAAATTAATCTAAATAAGATAACTTAAAAATAACATGGATAACATATCGTTATTTTTTATAATCTATCCTATAGATGCAATCTCTTGACCTAATAAATTATTAAACTTAAGAAAAACTTTTAAAAAAGAAATGTTTTATCTGGACATCAAAATTTCAATTAGATTATTTTTAATTATTAAAGACAATTTAAATTGATAAAGCTCAAGCTGATATTTAGAAGGCACAACCTCCATTCATTTTTGCAATAAACAAATGGAGGTTAAGGGACTCGAACCCTTGACCCCCGGCTTGCAAAGCCGATGCTCTAAACCAACTGAGCTAAACCCCCAAAAAGTCTTTGAGAAGACAAAGGAAGAGTTAAAATAATGCTTTACCTTAAATAATTAAATCATTTCTTTCTCTTAGAAAGGAGGTGATCCAGCCACACTTTCCAGTACGGCTACCTTGTTACGACTTCACCCCCCTCACTAAACATACCTTAGATACCTTCCTCCCTTGCGGGTTAGAATAATAGCTTCGGGTATCCTCAACTCGGGTGGTGTGACGGGCGGTGTGTACAAGGCCCGAGAACGTATTCACCGTATCATTCTGATATACGATTACTAGCGATTCCAACTTCATGAAGTCGAGTTTCAGACTTCAATCTGGACTGAGACCTGCTTTATGCGTTTTGCTTCACATCACTGTTTCGCATCGCTTTGTACAGGCCATTGTAGCACGTGTGTAGCCCAGGACATAAGGGCCATGATGATTTGACGTCATCCTCACCTTCCTCCGGCTTATCACCGGCAGTCTCGTCTGAGTCCCCATCTTTACATGCTGGTAACAGACAATAAGGGTTGCGCTCGTTGCGGGACTTAACCCAACACCTCACAGCACGAGCTGACGACAACCATGCAGCACCTGTATACAGACCCCAAACGGGGAATAGTTATCTCTAACTACATCCTGTATATGTCAAGCCCTGGTAAGGTTCCTCGCGTATCATCGAATTAAACCACATGCTCCACCGCTTGTGCGGGCCCCCGTCAATTCCTTTGAGTTTCACTCTTGCGAGCATACTCCCCAGGCGGCACACTTAACACGTTAGCTTCGGTACTAACCTTTCGATTAACACCAAGTGTGCATCGTTTACAGCGTAGACTACCAGGGTATCTAATCCTGTTTGCTCCCTACGCTTTCGTGACTCAGCGTCAGTCTTGACCTAGAAGTTCGCCTTCGCCTCTGGTATTCTTCCTGATATCAACAGATTCCACCCTTACACCAGGAATTCTAACTTCCCCTATCAGACTCTAGTCATGCAGTTTCCAGCATATTCCCACAGTTGAGCTGTGGTATTTTACGCATAGACTTGCATATCCGCCTACTCACCCTTTACGCCCAATAATCCCGAACAACGCTCGCCCCTTACGTATTACCGCGGCTGCTGGCACGTAATTAGCCGGGGCTTATTCATAAATTAACGTCATCACTTTGTCATTTCCTACAAAGCTTATTCCTCATTTATAAAAGAACTTTACAATCTTTCGACCTTCTTCGTTCACGCAGTGTCGCTCCGTCAGGCTTTCGCCCATTGCGGAAGATTCTTAGCTGCTGCCTCCCGTAGGAGTCTGGACCGTATCTCAGTTCCAGTGTGACCGTTCACCCTCTCAGGCCGGTTACTTATCACAGCCTTGGTAGGCTTTTACCCTACCAACTAGCTAATAAGACGCAGACTCATCTACAAGCGAAGCTTTAAAGGCTTCCTTTCATCAATTAACATCTCAATTGACCTTATTCGGTATTAGCTACTATTTCTAATAGTTATCCCCATCTCATAGGTAGATTATCCACGCGTTACTCACCCGTTCGCCACTGAATGTATTGCTACATTCCGTCTGACTTGCATGCTTAAGACGCACTGCCAGCGTTAGTTCTAAGCCAGGATCAAACTCTTCGTTATTTTTATTTTCTTCTTTTAAAATTAACAGGTTATTTATTTTATTTGGCTTATTAAACCTTACTTAACTCTTCCCTTCTCTTCTCTTCCAATTCTCAATATCAACTCTTATTACTTTATAACATACGTTAAGCTTTGTCAATACTTAAACATTTATTTTTTTATATTACTATTTTTAAACAGATTGTTTTCATGATCTTTTATTCTGCTATCTTGCACCAATCGCCTAACAACACCTAAAACACTGCCTATACTCTCATATCCATTATAATGATTGTCTCTTAAATTAGCACCAAAAACACTTTTAAATCCAGCTTTCAAAGCTGCAATAACCTTACTCTCAATATTAGAGGATACTTTAATTTCTCCTGAAAGAGAAATCTCACCTGTAAAGATTAACTCTTGACTGATAATAACATTAGTCTTAGCAGAAAATAATGCAACTAAAACGGCAAGTTCAATCTCTACATCATCAATCCTAAGTCCCCCAGAAACATTAACATAGATATCATCATTATTAAAATTAAGATTTAAATATTTACTAATAACAGCTAAAATTCTTGATATTTTTTTAGAATCTATTTTTTCTGAAAAAATTCTAGAAATATTCATGCCTGTCCTTGTAATTAAAGCCTGTATCTCAACAAACAAGACTCTACTCCCCTCATTAATAATTCCAATAGCAATACCTGAGGATATCTCTTCTTTCCTCTCCAAAAAAATAGAAGATGGATCTTTAATCTCAACAAGTCCCAAACTCGTCATTTCAAAAATACCTATCTCATTAATAGTGCCAAACCTATTCTTAGTAGCTCTAAGCATACGCAAAGATTTTTTTGCCTCTTCAAAATAAAAAACAGAATCTACCATATGCTCTATTATTTTTGGTCCCGCTAAAATACCATCCTTTGTAACATGTCCCACTAAACATAAAGTTATATTCTTTCCCTTTGCCCACTCTACAAGCTTGTAAACACAATGTTTTAACTGAGCAACCCCGCCAAGACTACCTTGCACTTCTCTTGAATTCAAAGTTTGAATAGAATCAACAACCATAAAGTCAAGCTCAATATTTGCAAGCATTTCTATTAAAGCATCAACATCTATCTCATTAGTTATCAATATATCAGAAGAAATTTTAAGTCTATTTGCTCTCAACTTAATTTGTGGAATTGATTCTTCACCCGCAAGATAAAGCACATTTTTGCCATCAAGTGAAAGAATACTAGAAATCTGAAGTAAAAAAGTTGATTTTCCAATGCCAGGCTCTCCTGATATCAAAATTGCACTACCAATTACAATCCCAGCACCAAGAACTCTATCAAACTCTTCAATACCTGTTAAATACCTAACATTATCAACTTGCTTAAAATCTTTTAAAGAAAAAATCTCACTTTTTGACTTGCTTAAATTTGCCCCATAGCTAGATTTAGGTTCAACATAATGCTCTAAACTTTCCCAACTAAAGCACTCAGGACATTTCCCTAGCCATTTTAAAGATTTATATCCACAATTTAAACATTTATAAATTTCCTTATCTTTCTTTTTTGCCATAAAACATCAATAGGTAAACTTCTCTTCATCTGGACAAATGATAAAACTATCTTTCAAACTTACCATATAACTTGAATCTTTAATAGCCAAAAAAATCTTTAAAATCTTCATTATCATCCTTAAATTCAATCTAAAATTCTCAAGTCTAAATTCATTAAAAGTCAAAATACTCTCTCCAAGTTCATTAAATTTGCACAATACACATAGCATCAGAATATATTTATTAATTATACAAATTAAACTCTTGTTTGTATTTAAAAGATCCATGCTTAAAATTTTTTTGTAAAAGCAAAACCCCTCTTGCAAACTATTTTAAACTCAGCATAATCTACAAACAATCAATATATCTCTTAATATATCCTTTAACTTTTTAAAACAATTTTAACCTTTAGACTTTCTGCTAACTAAAACCGTAAATTCTCCCTTATTTTTGTTATTCTCTTCAAAATATTTTTTTAATTCTAAAGGCTTACCAATTTTATATTCCTCATATAATTTAGTCATCTCACGACCAACTAAGACATTAGCATCTAAATTGACTAAAGAAATTTCAGATAATAACTTCAAAATCCTATGACTGGATTCAAGAAGAATAAATGCATCTCCTCTATTATAAAGTTCCTCAATCCTTTTTATCCTTTTAATTCCTTTGTTTGGCAAAAACCCTTCAAAGACTATAACCTTATCTTTAAAAGGACTCACACTAATAACCGCATTAAAAGAACTAATGCCTGGAATAGGACAAACTTTATACCCATTTTTAAATGCCGCATCAACAAGTAAACCACCAGGATCGCTAAGACAAGGGGTGCCAGCATCACTAACAAAAGCTACGCTTCTTCCACTAGATAAGTAGTCTAACAACAAACCAATTCTCTTATGCTCTATTACAGCATTGCAAGAAATCAATTTCTTAACAATACCATAATGAGATAAAAGCCTCTTAGTAACTCTTGTATCCTCAGCAAATATAACATCAACTAACTTTAAAATATCAATTGCACGATATGTAATATCACCTAAATTGCCTATGGGTGTTCCCACAATGTATAACACATAATCTCCTTAAAAGTTTAATACAACTCACCTAAACTCATTAAACTTACTATTGCATAAAAATAATATTTAACAATCCAATTCTCGTGAATTTAACTCACAAAAAAATTCCAAATAAATTAATTATCCTTGCAGTATTTTATACATATAATAAAAATACTTAGTTTATTATAAGTCCATATAAGAAAATATTTATTTTTATGTTATATTTATATTGTTATTTAATTTTAACAACTGAAAACTAAAAGGTGGTAAAGTTTTATGTTTAAACTCATTAAAAAAATATTTACAATCTATTTTTTATGCATCACACTTACTGGGCTTGTTATGGTTTTCATTGACAGTAAATTTTCTGAAAGACAAACTACCCAAAACAGTAAAAGTCAAATTATCAAACATACAATCGATCCAAATCTAATGATGCTTACCTCGGCAATTGGAGGATTTTTGGGAATTTATTCCGGAATATGGTTTTTTGATCATGAAAAAGACAATTTCTACTTAAGCTGGGGAAGTCTAGCAATATTAATATATAATATAGGATTAATTATTTCTGTATATTCCAAAGCGAAAAACAAATAAATTCAAAGTTTAATAATTACTTACAATGATCCCTCTCTTAATCATGTACTTATAAACCTCACCTGGATTTTCTAAACTCTCAATCAAATTCTCAGTTTTATCATTTATCTTCTCTACTAATCTTTTAAAACTCACTCTTATCCCTCTACTTTCCAAAAAGTCCTTTGCTGGTTGAGAAATAACACCTGCCTGAACATTTTGAAGCCCAATATTATAAATGATAACAGCAGCGGCCTTGCCTACAACCTTATCATAAATTTCCAAACCTTCTTTATTTTGAATGTATTTATTAATAAAATTATCAACCTCTAAGAGGGGCTTTAAACCTCTTTCCATATTAGAGTAAAGTATCCTATGTTCCTTAAACAATCTTAATGTAGGATTTAATCCTGATATCATTTCTAACCCCTCTTAAACACTTGCACTCAGAATTTAAAAAAACAATCATTATTAATAATATACATAAATTAAAAATACTTCAACATAAAAAAATGATATATTATTAAATTGAATGATACTAATTCCTCAAGAAAATACCTATTCAAAAATTGAAGTAAAAAAATCAATTTTCTTATCATATATTTTCCATGTAAAGGGAAAAGAAGAAATAAATAAAATATTAAAAGAATATAAATTAAAATTTAAAAATGCAACTCATGTTGTCTACGGATTTAGAATTGGCAATTCAAATTCATTTATAAGCGGAATGAACGATGACAAAGAACCACGTTCAACAGCTGGAAAACCTACGCTAGAGGCCATATTAAACAAAAACTTAACAGATACCCTAATTATTACGGTGCGCTATTTTGGAGGAACTCTGCTTGGAAAACAAGGTTTAACTAAAGCATATTCCAAGGCAGCACAAGAAGTAATTAATAAATCAAATCTAATAGAAAAGGAAGAAATGGAAACATTATGCCTTAATCTAAACTACAACCAATATAATTTACTTATACGAATAAAAAATAAGATGGGGATTAAAATTATAGACGCTAATTTCCTAGATAAAATAAATACTACAATAAAATTTAACACAAAAAACAAAAAAAATATCATGACATTTTTACAAGAAAACTCCCTAATCTAATTAAATTAAATTCCATACGCATACAGACATTTGATCCAACTGAATGTCTATATGCGTATATTGCGCTAGCCACTTAAAAAAATAATTTACATATATTATTATCATTTTTTTATTTATGTTCTACAATAGAATATTAGTAATACGCACAACAAGAGAAGGCTTTTATGAAAATAATATCCATTATTAACCAAAAGGGAGGTGTTGGCAAAACAACTAGTGCTATAAATATTGCCTATTCAATCACATTGCTTAATAAAAAAGCTCTCCTAATAGACATTGACTCTCAAGGAAATACCAGTAGTGGTGTTAACATTTTAAAAAAAGAAGATACAAATTCAAGCTATGAACTTATCTATAAAAAGCAAAAAATTAAACCTATTAAAAATTTTAACTTAGATATAATCCCTTCAAGTCTTAAGTTGGCACTACTTGAGAAAGAATTAATACATGAAATTGCAAGGGAAAACTTTCTAAAAAATGCTTTAGAGAAATACAAACAAGATGGGTATGATTTCATCATCCTTGACTGTCCTCCAACCCTCTCAATACTTACAATAAACGCCCTTGTTGCAAGCAAATATCTTTTAATACCAATAGAAACAGAATTTTTTGCATTTGAAGGGATCAATCAATTATTAGACACAATAACTGTTGTCAAACGGATAAATAAAGATCTAGAGATCGCTGGTGTATTTATAAATAAGTATGATATCAGAAATAAGAGCAAAGAAAAATATATTGACTATCTAAAAAAAGTATTCAAAGACAAATTTCTAAATACCAAAATAAGAAAAAATATAAGTATTTCTAAATCCCAAGAAAAAAACATACCAGTACACATGTATAACAAAGAAAGTAATGCAGCAAAGGACTTTTTAGAGCTTACAAAAGAAATAATGATGAAAATTAAAGGATAAAAATGTCAGATAATCTAGACACTCTAATGGCCTTAATGGGTCAAAAGTTAAAAAAAAATGAAACAGACGACAATACTTTGACAAAACAAGAATTAATTGTTATCCAAAACAAAAGTTTTAAATATGAAAAATTGGATAAAGAAATAGCTGATTTTTTAAAAATAAAGCAATATGAAATTCTTAACATATTCAACAACGCATACACAGAAATTGGAAGAATATTAAAAGAAGCACAAGAAAAACTACGTGGAAGCAACCAACATGACGGTCTTTTTTACAAATGGTTTACCAGTATGGGATTTAAAAAGGACAAAGTTTACTCATTAATATCAAGATATGAGTTGCTTGTCGAAAATTCCGATAAGCAACTCATAATAAAAAACTTACCGCTATCGCTCTCATATGAAATTTCTAAAAAATCCTGTCCCACTCATTTAAAAATGGAAGTTCTTAATGGAAAAATAAAATCTTTAAAAGAATTTAGATCGCGTTATCAAAAAGACGCTCACAACAAAAAAAATCTTAAAATAAACTTTAATAAAACACAACTTAAAAGAGAAGAGACTATAAAACTAATAGAACTACTCCTACAAGAATTAGAAAATATTAAAAACATTAACTTAGACAAGATAAAAAATAAGACAGAACTTTTGATCATTTTAAAAGAAATACGACAAAAAATAAATCACATAAAAAAAATTACTTAATACTCTCAAAGATAGAAATAATTCTTTTTAAATCAGAAGATGTGAAATAGCTTATCTCGATCTTCCCTTTTTCTTTGCTTCCCTTAATGCTTATTTTAGTTTGTATTCTACTTATTAAAAATTCTTTAACACTATTTAAAAAAGGATCTCTTAAGATTTCTGATTTATCATTAATAGGTCTATAAAAATTTTTAACATAATTTTCTGCATCCCTAACGGACAATTTCTTTTTAATAATTAAAAGATAAAGTCCATACCTATCCTGATTATCCTTTAACGACAATAAAACTTTAGCATGACCTAATGATATTTCTTTTTTATGCAGGGAATTTAATATTTCCTGCTCAAGCTCTAAAATTCGAACTAAATTAGCAACGTAAGACCTATTTTTACCGATCTTTTCAGATAAAGCTTTTTGAGTCAAAGAATGCTTATCCATAAGATTTTTATAAGCATATGCTTCTTCAACAGGAGTTAAATTTTCTCTCTGAATATTTTCAATTAAAGACATAAAATCTTTATTTTCTCTAGTAGTCTCTATCTCTATAACAGGAATTTGATTCATACCAGCTAATTTAGCAGCTCTAAATCTTCGCTCACCTATGACTAGGTTATATCTACCATTATCATGAAAAACAACAATGGGTTGCAATATTCCATTCTCTTTTATAGAGATACTTAATTCTTCAAGCTCAGCAAGATTAATAGACTTTCTAGGCTGCGATTTATCTACATCTAAAAGATTGATATCTACCATTTTAAAAGTCTCGTTCATTTTATCAAAACCCTCCTTGTAATAATACAAGATTTTATAAAGTTGTTCTATGTCAATTTTAACTAAAGAAATAACCCCAAAAAAAAAGAATGTTCCACGTGGAACATTCCAACAATATAACTAACACTAATTCATTATTTAATAAATTTTGAAACCGATATCAACTTATCCTCATCAAGAGATAATACCTGCATTCCTCTAGCATCTTTACCCTGTTCAGATATTTTATCAACCAATGTTCGTAAAACTTTTGCACCCTTACTTACAAGTAATATTTCATCATCCTGTACAACTGTAATAGCATCAACAACTTCACCTGCCTTCTCATCGGATTTCTTATAGCAAGTATAACCAGTAGCTCCCCTTTTAAGATCAGTCACTTTAGATATTTCTAATCTCTTTCCATATCCATTCTCAGAAACAACTAAAAGATGGGATCCTTGCTTTACTGCTAACGCCTTAATCAACACATCACCCTCTCTTACTTTCATACCAGACACACCTTGAGTTCCTCTATGTGTAAGTCTAATATTATCTGAATTAAATGCAAAAGCATTACCTTTTTTAGAAATACAAATAATTTTTTCATTCTTAGAAACAATTTCAGCACTTGTAACAAAATCATTATCATCAAGTTTAATAACAATAACACCTCTTGCTTTAACTGTTTTAAAGCCTTCCGTTTCAATACGAGCTATTTTTCCATTTGCAGTTGTTATTAATAAGTAATTATCCACAGATAATTCATTACAATTTTTAATAGCCAATATTTCTTCTGTTTCTCCCAAATTAATAAGCTCACGAACATTTTGTCCCTTTGAAGTCCTAGAAGTATCCTTAATTCCATAAGCATTAATTACATAAAGCTTCCCTTCATTTGAAATCATAAATAAAAAGTCATGAGTATTTACACATAAAGTAATATTAACTTGATCTCTATCTTGTAAGTCAAAAGAACCAAGGCCCTTACCACCTATACCTTGAAGTTTATACTCATCTTGTAAGATTCTTTTAATGAAACCTTGCTTTGTAAGAATAACAATAACATTTTCCCTCTGCATTAAATCTGACATACTAGTTTTTAAAACCTCCTCATCATAAATTATTTTTGTTCGGCGCTCATCGCCAAATTTTAAACTTAAATTAATAATCTCTTCCCTTACAATATTAACAACCCTTTCTGGACTGTTCAAAATATCTTCATAATCTTTTATTAAAGCCAAGAGAATCTTAAACTCTTCTTCAAGTTTCTCTGTTTCAATAGATGTTAATTTCTGTAACTTCATATCCAGTATAGAATTAGCTTGAATTTCTGACAAATTAAATTCCTTAATAATACATTCTTTAGCATCCTTTACAAGTCTAGCAAATCTTATTATTTCTATCACTCTATCAATATTTCTTAAGGCAATATTTAATCCTTCAAGAATATGCGCCTTTTCTCTTGCCCTCTTTAAGTCAAACTCTACCCGCCTTCTAACAATCTCCTTTCTATGTTCAATAAACGCAGATATAAGTTCTTTTAAATTTAATTGTTTTGGAATTCCATTAACAAGAGCCAAGTTATTTATGCTAAAATTTTTCCTCAGTTCCGTATATTCATAAAGCAAATTCATAACAACATGAGGATCAAAGCCTTTTTTAATTTCAAGGACAATTCTAATACCTTCACGGTCCGACTCATCCCTTATATCAGATACACCTTCAAGCTTTTCTTCTTTTATTAAGAATGCAATTTTCATAAGCAAAGAAGATTTATTAACAGCATAAGGTATTTGTGTAATTATAATAGCAATATGATCTTCAAACTTTTCTTCAATATGATACCGAGCTCGAATAACAACACTACCCTTCCCAGTCGTATAAGCCTTAATTAAACTCTCATTATAAATGATTTCAGCATAAGTAGGGAAATCTGGTCCTTTAACTATCTCAATTAAATCATAAACAGAAACACTATCATGATCTAACATATAAACTATGGCATCACAAATTTCCTTCAAATTATGTGGAGCCATATTCGTTGCCATTCCAACAGCAATTCCACTAGAACCATTGACTAATAGAAATGGAAAAGCAGCTGGCAAAACTTCAGGCTCAAGCAAAGAATCATCATAATTGGCTCTAAAATCAACAGTTTGCTTATCTATATCTCTAACAAGCTCTTCAGCTACTCTTGCCATTCGAGCTTCAGTATACCTCATAGCAGCAGGAGGGTCGCCATCAATAGAACCAAAATTTCCCTGTCCGATTACTATAGGGTATCTTAAAGAAAAATCCTGTGCAAGCCTTACAAGTGCTTCGTAAATCGACTGATCACCATGGGGATGGTATTTACCAAGAACATCTCCAACGATTCGTCCAGCCTTCTTAAATGCCTTATCAGCCCTAAGTCCCATTTCATGCATTGAATAAAGGATTCTTCTGTGCACAGGTTTAAGACCATCTCTAACATCAGGAAGGGCTCTTGAAACAATAACAGACATCGCATAATTTAGATATGAAGTCTTAACCTCATCCTCTATTTTTATATTTAATATTTGCTCTTTATCTTCTTCAGTTACCATTCATGCTCCAATCATACATCCAGATTTACTACATCAAGCGCATTCTGCTCAATAAATTCTCTTCTAGGTTCAACATCATCTCCCATAAGAGTAACAAAAATTTTCTCAGCCTGTATAGCATCATTTATTTTTATTAATTTCATCTTCCTAGTAGCAGGATTCATAGTAGTTTCCCAAAGTTGTGTAGGATTCATTTCTCCAAGACCCTTATACCTTTGAAGACTAACTTTATCTCTCTTGCCAGTCTCAATTGATCCTAAAAAAGCTTCCTTTTCCAAATCATCATAAAAATAATGCTCCCTATTTTCATATTTAAGTTTATAAAGAGGTGGCATAGCTATGTATACATGCCCATTCTCAATTAACTCCCTCATGTAACGAAAGAAAAAAGTAAGAAGCAATGTTCGAATATGAGATCCATCAACATCAGCATCAGCCATAATAATAATCTTATGATAACGAAGTTTTTCAATATAAAAAGTCTTTCCAACACCAGCACCAAGAGATGCAATTATTGGAATAAGTTTGTCATTTGTAATAACCTTATCTTCCCGTGTCTTTTCAACATTAAGCATTTTACCCCACAATGGCAAGATGGCTTGAGAAAACCTATCTCTTCCCATTTTAGCACTTCCTCCTGCAGAATCACCCTCTACAATATAAATCTCCCTCTCAGCCGGATTTTTAGACGCACAATCTGCCAATTTGCCAGGCAATGCCAAGCTTTCAAATGCACTTTTTTTTCTCTCAGACTCTCTTGCTTTTCTTGCGGCTTCACGAGCACGAGCAGCTCTTATTGCCTTATTAAGAATAATATCTACTTCTAAAAGATTATCATCAATAACTTTCAAAAGCCCATCATGCACAATAGTTTCAACGATTTTCTTTACATAAGAATTTCCCAATTTTCCCTTAGTTTGACCTTCAAATTGGGGTTCTGGAATCTTAATAGAAATTACCGCCGTTAAACCTTCTTTAAAATCATCTAATGTAAGACTTGGAACATCTTTCTTGCTTATCTTTGAATCTCTAAAAGCTTCACTCATTGCCTTTAAAAATCCACTCTTAAAACCAGCAACATGAGTTCCTCCCTCTCTAGTATTAATATTATTTACAAATGATAAAATATGATCAGAATATCCTTCAGTCCACTTAAGCCCAACACTAACAATAACATCATCACAAGATCCTTCAATAAAATAAGGCTCATTTTGAATATTTTTGCTATTATTGGTTATATAATCTACAAAAGCTTTTATTCCACCTTCAAAATAAAATTCCAAAAATTTCTCTTTTCCCGATCTCCTATCTTCAATTGAAATTCGTATCTTATCATTTAAAAATGCAAGTTCCCTAAGTCTCTTTGATAAAGTTTCAAAATCATATTCTAAAGTTTCAAAAATCTCAGAATCAGCTAAAAAAGTAACTTTAGTACCCCTAGCAGAACTTACCCCAATAATATCAACCTCAGATGTTGGAATACCCCTTGAATAAGTCTGTTTAAAAAGCTTTCCATCCCTGCTAACAATAACTGCCAAAAAAGATGATAAAGCATTAACAACCGAAATCCCAACGCCATGAAGTCCACCAGAAACCTTATAAGTACCTTTATTAAATTTTCCTCCAGAATGTAGCTTAGTTAAAACAAGTTCAAGCGCACTAATTCCTTCCTCTTCATGAACATCTGTAGGAATACCTCTACCATTGTCATTGACTGTTACAGAATTATCTGAATTTATAACAACCTCTATTTTATCACAAAACCCTGCCAAAGCCTCGTCAATGCTATTGTCAACTACCTCATAAACCAAGTGATGCAATCCATTAATTGAAACGGATCCAATATACATACCAGGCCTTTTCCTAACAGCTTCAAGACCCTTTAGCACTTGAATATTACTAGCAACATAACTCATAAACCTTCCACACAATTAATCATAATATAGATATAAGCAAATTTTACATTAAAAACAATATAATATCCATTAAATAACACAAATTATAAGACATATTCAACTTGACTTAAAACCAATAAAATTTCAAGATCCATAAATAGTTAAGATAATGTTCCGGTTTATTATTATACTATATACTTATACATACATACACTAATAATCAAAAAAGATATAATGATAAAAAGCCAAAATCAACGAGGATAATATATGCAAGAGGGAAAAAACATATGGAGCTTAATTTTAGCAGCAATAAGGAAAGAGCTTTCTGAAGAAGAATTTTACATATGGTTTGAAAATTTATATTTCATAGATGCAACTGATGAGAATATAAAAATATCTGCTCCAAATTCTTTTCATAAAAATCAAGTAGAAAAAAGATTTGCCAAAAGAATCAAAGAAATTCTCATTGAAAAAGGCCATAATACAATTAATGTTGAATTTATAAATTCACCAAATGACTCTAAGACTCATAACATGGAATCAAAAAATATCTCATTAAAAGACATTTCTACACAACAAGATTCACCAGAAAAAAGAACGACCTTTAAAATTCACACTAAAAACATAATAGAGAGTACAAAACAATACACTACGAAAGAAGAAATTCACACGAAATATAGAAATCCTTTTCTTAAAAAGAAATACACATTTGAAAACTTCATTACAGGCCCAAATAATAAGCTTGCATATAATGCAAGCTTATCAATCGCAAAAAATCCAGGTAAAAAATATAATCCATGCCTAATTTATGGCGGAGTTGGTCTTGGCAAAACACATTTACTTCAAAGTATAGGCAATAAAACAGAAGAATTACATAAAGAATTTAAAATACTTTATGTAACTGCTGAAAATTTTTTAAATGAATTTGTAGAAAGCATAAAAACAAATGAAACAAAAAGATTTAAGAAGAAATACAGATATCTAGATATGCTACTACTAGATGATATTCATGATTTACAGAAAAAAGAAGGTATACAAGAAGAGCTTTTTCACACTTTCAATGCTCTTTATGAAGATAATAAACAAATGGTATTTACATGCGATAGACAACCCTCAGAACTCATAAATTTTACAGATAGACTTAAAAGCAGATTTACAAGAGGATTAAATGTCGACATATCAAAACCAAACTTTGAACTAAGAGTAGCAATTATAGAAAAAAAAGCAGAAGAAGATGGAATTAAAGTTCCAAAAAGCATTCTCAACTTAGTCGCTAAGAAAGTTACAACAAACATAAGAGATCTTGAAGCTGCGGTAACCAAATTAAAAGCTCATATAGACCTTGAAGATATAGAAATTGACACTAGCACAGTAGACAAAATAATTAAAGAGATAATAGTTTATGAGAACGATAACACAAATACGCATAACAAAATAAACATTGAAAGCATAAAAAAAGTTATCTTAAGGGAATTAAAGCTTACAAATAAGGATATTGAAGGCAACAGCAAAAAACCTGAAATCACAAAAGCAAGACACATTTATGCTTATCTTTTGAGGAATTTTACAGAGCTTTCAACAATTGAAATAGGTAAAATCATTGGGGGAAAAACCCATTCAACGGTGCTTTATTCAATAAATAAGATAGATAAAGAGAGAAACAATGACCTAGAAATTAACAATTTAATCATAGAACTTATGAACAAAATAAACAAAAAATAAAAAATCTATAAAATTCAAAATACTTTTGAACAAATCAAACAAATAATTCATCAAAAAACACAAACAATTAGACATATACTATTACTTGTGGTATAAGGAGATAGATAGAATTAGACAATTAGACAGCCCCCTACTAATACAACTATTAAAATATAATAAAAAAACATACAAATAATCAAAACAAAATTTGCATTCATAAAAGCTAAGAAGAGATGATAATATAATACAAGGAGGTAAAACATTGAGTGAGAAATTTATACTTTGCGATACGGAACAAATCTCAGATGAGATTGAAAAAGCCAAAAGCATAATTTTAAACAGAAACATAAATGATATTTGGAGTGCAATGTTGCTTGAAGTAGAAAATTCCAACCTTACGATAAAAGCAACAGATAGGAATATCTTCTTTGAAAGTACAATTCCAATTGTTTCAACAGAAAATTTCAAAGTATTAATTAATGCTTCCAACTTTTCAGATGCTGTAAAGGCACTAAATTTGTACAATGAACTAAAAATAAAATTTAGAGAAGACGAGAACAGACTAAACATTATTGGAGAATCAGAAAATAAGAGTGAGAATTGCACAAACGATCATTTAAGTGAACCCACTTTTTCCAATGAAGATATTGAGAGTTATAATTATGATATAAATGGAGAGACTTATAATTTTACAGTTGATTTGAACCAAAAAGAGTTTAAGAAGATTATAAACAAGATCTCATTCTCAGCATCACATGATGAATCTAAGAATGTTCTAAATGGGATTTATTTCACAAAAAACAAAGATTCTACATTAACACTTGTCTCTACTAATTCGCATAGAATGTCTGTGTATAAAACCGAATTAGTATTTGAAGAGGATATTAACTTCATAGTGCCTGTTAAAATGTTTAACCTTTTAAAGCAAATGATGATAGGAGAAGGCATGATAAAGCTCAAGGTTTCTGATAAGAAGTTTTATGTTGAGTTCAATAATTATAAAATAGCTTGCAGTCTTATAAATGGGAACTATCCTGATTATGAGAGTATCATACCAAATGAACAACAAAACAGATCACTAGTTGAGATTAGTGTTTTAAAAGATAGGCTTGCAAGGGTAAATTCCTACACAGATAAGAGATCTAAAAAGGTTATTCTAAATTTCTCCAGTAAACAACTAAGACTTATGGCAGAAGATCCAATTACAGGACGAAAGGGAGAATTTTTCATACAAGATCCCAATTATGATTATGAGGGGAGTGAGGAGGCTATAGCTATTAATAGTGCTTACCTTACTGAGGCAATGGGTGTATTTGATACTTCAAAGTTAGAGATAAAATTCAGTGGAGGAGGTATATTAAAATTGAATGAACCTGATAATTTTGACTTCATTCATTTAATAATGCCCATGATACTAAACTAAAATTCTTTCTATTGGCAAGATGATAAAGAAAATTGAGTTTTTTAATTTTAAGAATATAAAAAACCAGGTTATTAATTTTGATTTTAATAATATTTATTTTTATGGAGAAAATGGCTCAGGCAAGACTAATATTCTTGATGCTATTTATTGTCTTGCTTTTGCATCTTCATTTCTAGTTAATACCGATAGAGAACTTATTACATATGGCAAGACTGAGTTTTATTTAAAGTGTTTTTATAAAACTAGAGAAAAGGACGCAGAGATTAGTTTATCATTTAGGAATGGGAAGAAAGAAATAAAGGTTAATAATAGCCTTATAAAGGATAGGAAAGATTTGATATTAAATATTCCGGCTATTGTTTTTTCAAATTATGATACTGACTTTATCATTGGAGAGCCTGCTAAGAAGAGATGGTTTTTTGATCAGGCAATAAGTCTTGTTTCTTTAAGTTATTTAGATTCTCTTAGGAAATATAGAAGGATTTTGAAGCAAAGAAATTTGATCTTAAAACAAGGTAATAGAGATTTGCTTAAAGTTTATAATGAAGCATTTGTTGATTATGCTCTTGAGATAATAAGAATGAGGGAAAACTTTATCAAGCATTTTTATGAATTTTTTAAATACTATTATTCATTGATTTTTGATGTTTCTTATAATTTAGAGATTAAATATTTGCCTTCTGTTGCATATTGTGGGAGGGATGAATTTTTGCATCTTTTGTTTTTAAAAGAAAAAGATGAATTTTTAAATGAGAGCACTTTAATAGGTCCGCACAGAGATTTATATGAGATATTAAGTGGTGAGAGAGTGTTTACCCATCATTCTTCAACAGGAGAGACCAGGGCACTTGCTTTGATCTATAGGCTTGTTCAGGTCATTATTTTCAATAAGCGATTTGGTATAGCTCCCATTTTGCTTTTTGACGATGTATTTTTGGAATTGGATAGTACGAGACGGAAGAGAGTTTTTGATATTCTGCCAAAGGATTCTCAATGTTTCTTTACGTTTGTAGATGAATGTTATGATATTAAACAAAAGAGTAATTTTATAGTATATAAGGTTAAGAATGGAAAGATTGAGCTTTAAAAAAGCCGCTGATGTACTTAAAGAATATTTAGATTCAGATATATGTGCTAATGAAAATCTTAATGCTAGTTTTATACTGTCTCAAAGTTGGCAAATTATATTTAAAGACCTTGCAGATAGAGTTAAATTATTGAATTTAAAAGATAATAAAATATTATTTGTTACTGTAGGCAATTCAAGTGTTTTATATAGCATCTCTCTCAATAGATCAAAAATAATAAAATTAATAAAGGAGTCTACAGGTCTTGAAATATTGGATATAAAGGTTTTGATAAGATGATTTTATTGACAATTGCAATTGTATAATATAATATTGTAGTGTTTAACTTATATCTTATGAGTAGAGAATGTTTTTAATTGGAGGACTTTTTTGAAGAGGACTTATCAGCCGAGTCGGGTTAAGAGGAACAGAAAATTTGGATTTAGGGCTAGGATGAAAACTAAGGGCGGAAGACTTATTCTTGCCAGAAGAAGAGCTAAGGGAAGATCAAAATTAACTGTTTCTGATGAAAGAAAGAAATATTAGCATAAAATCAAAGGTAGAAATTCAAGAGCTTTTTAAAAAAGGTAGATTTATTAGGATAGAAGGGATTAATGTATTTTATGAGTTTACATGTTTAGCTATCTCTAGAATACTTGTTACCTTTCCTAGAATTTTTAAAGGTGCTGTTAAGAGGAATCGTGTTCGGAGAATTTTTAAGGAATGTTTTAGAAAACAATTTGCTTTACTTAAAGATAGGTATGTTGACTTTATTTTCGTAGTTTATCCTCAAAAAGCAGATGTTAATTATCATGAAGTTGAGACGATACTAAAGAATATAGTTGTGTATATCATGAAGAGGAATATGTGAGTCAGAGTAAAAGAATTTTAAGAGCCATTTATTTGTCTTTATTTTTTATCGGTATTTTTATGATTATTGATGATATCTTTTTCTCTCACAAATCTCCTTCTGTAATGGATAAGGAGATTGGATTTAACTTAGATAAAGATTTTGATATTGATAATTCTTCAATTGATGAAGATTATGCTTTAAACTTGAGCGCTAATTCTAAAGACATTGATGTTGAGACTGGCATATATTATGCTACTTTTTCGACATTTAGGGGAGATTTAATTTCTCTAAAGCTTAAGGATCATTTAAATTTAGAGAAAGAACCAACAGAAATGGTTAAGGTTAATATGGATAGGGAGAGTCTTTTTTATGTTACCCTTGATAACTTAACTAGAGATTTATTTTCATACGACAGAGTAGATGACTATACGCATGATTTTAAGACCAATTTTGAATATAATGGCAAGTTTTATGAGTACATAAAGAGATATACATTTTCAAACAAAGGCGAATATTTAATCAAGCTTGAAATCTTTTTAAATAATATTGATGCTAATGATAATTCTGATATTGATTCTTATAAGTTTGTATTAAGTTCTGATATTGAAAAGTTAAGCGAGAGAGGTAAGCTGCAATATAATAATTATTTATCTCAAGCTGTTTATTTTGATACTAAGCTTAGATATGGTAAGGATGGTTTAAGTGTTATTAGTCCTAAGTGGGTTGGTTCGGGTACTAAATATTTTGAAGTTTTAGTTTCAAAAGAAAATATGAATGTTGAATTTAAACAGGAAAGTAAAATTTTAAAGGCTTTTATTTTAAACAAAGTAGGTAATAAAAATATTAGTGATACCTTTTATATTTATGCAGGCCCTAAAGATAATGGATATTTAGATCTTTTTAATAAAGAGGATCTAAATAGTTTTGGTTTATCTAATGTTGAATTTGGAATGTCTGTAGAGAAGAGCTTGTTATACTTTATTCAAGTTCCTATGCAATTGATAATGCAAATTTTTTATAATGTTATTCCTAATTGGGGACTTTCAATAATGTTTCTTACAATTGTTGTAAGAATACTTATATTTCCTTTGACTTTTAAAAGTTTTAGGGCTACAGCAGAACTTTCTAAATTACAGCCAAAAATGAAAGAGATACAAGTAAAATTTAAAAATGATCCTAAAAGGTTAAATGAAGAGATGGGTAAACTTTATAGGGAAGAAGGAGTTAATCCTCTTGGAGGATGTTTTCCTATTCTTTTACAACTACCTGTATTTTTTGCTCTTTATGGCCTTGTGAATAATTTCTTTTTGCTAAGGGGGGCTAGTTTTATTCCAGGCTGGATTGATGATTTGTCAATTGGTGATAGCATATATTATTTTGGGTATAAAGTTTTTATGTGGACTGATATTAGAATTTTACCTTTTATTATGATGGTTACTCAGTTAATCTCTACAATAATTAGTTCTAATGTTAGTTTTAAAAGTCTTGGATCACAACAGAAAATTTTATATTTTGGTATGCCCATTATGTTTTTTTTCATACTGTATGATATGCCATCAGGACTTTTAATCTATTGGATTACAACCAATATTTTTACTATTTTGCAACAATACTATATAAAGATGAATGTATCTGAAAGGAGGAACAGATGAGTTATGAGTTTTATGGAAAAACAGAACAAGAAGCAATTAAAAAAGCTATGAGAGATCTTGATTTAAAAGAAGGCGAGTTTGATGTAGAGATTTTGGATAAGGAAAAGGTTGGGTTTTTATTTAAAAAAGAGATGATTAAGATAAAAGTATCCCCTCATGTGAGAGAAGACTCACTAAAATCTGAGGTTCAAGTTAATGAAGATGTTTATAATAAGGCTTTGGATTTTATTCAGGAAATGATAAATAAAATGGGGTATTATGTTGATTTAAAGATTGAATCTAGAGAAGGTGAGTATATTAAAATTTCTATTAAGACAGACAGTCCAAATATTTTAATTGGAAGAGAAGGAAGAAATTTGGATGCTTTGCAGCTTTTGGCAAATGTTTACGTATCTAGACTTATTGGAGATAATGGTAATTTTAATAGAATAATATTAGATATTGAGGATTATAGAGAAAGATTCAAATCAAGATTTATTAATTTGGCAATAAATTCTTTACATAAGGTTAAAAGAAGTAGGCGTTCTATTCTTTTGCCGACAATGAATCCTTTTGAGAGAAGAATTATTCATACTACTTTAAATCGTTATAATGATATTAAGACAGAGAGTGAGGGAGATGGAAATTTAAAGCGAGTTAGAATTTCTTATGTTAGGAGTAGTAAATATAATAATAATTTTCGTAGTTATCAAAAAAGGGATGCTAATGTTAGGAAGTAAAATTTTGACTTCTAATGTTTGTAGGCCGATGATTTAACTTTAAATTTTGCTTAAGCTATAACAACTGATATTTAATTAGTTGGTGCTTTATGGTTATAGGGATTTAAGATAGTCAATTTATTGTTTATGTAGTAATTGATGGAAGTTGTTGTATGAGAGTGTTTTTAACAGGTATTGCAGGATTTATTGGATTTCATGTTGCCAAGAGGCTTGCTGATAATGGGCATGAGGTTTTAGGTGTTGATGTTATAAATGATTATTATGAACCTAATCTGAAATATGAAAGGTTAAAAGCTTTAGGGTTTGATCGTGAGAATATATGTGGTAAAAAAATTCTTCAAAGCAATAAATATGATAATTTAAGTTTTATTTGTCTTGATATTTTAAATAAAGAGCAAGTCTTATCTCTTTTTTCTAGGTATAAATTTACGCATGTTTGTCATTTAGCAGCTCAGGCCGGTATTAGAGATAGTATTGAAAATCCTGATAGTTATATTTCAGTTAATATTGTTGGATTTTTTAATGTTTTAGATGCATGCAGAATACATAAAAGTCATATTGAGCATTTTGTTTATGCCTCAACATCTGCAGTGTATGGAATAAATGAAAAGATGCCTTCAGATGAGGATAGCATTACAGATCATCCTTTGAATTTATATGCAGCTAGCAAAAAATCTAATGAGGTCATAGCACATGCTTACAGTTCATCTTTTAACATTCCGACAACAGGATTAAGATTTTTTACGGTTTATGGGCCTTATGGACGACCTGATATGGCATTATATTTATTTGCAGATGGTATTACAAAACAAACTCCCATCAATGTTTTTAATAATGGAAATATGGCTAGAGATTTTACTTATGTCGATGATGTTGTAGATGGTGTTTATAGTGTACTTAAAAAGCCAGCTGAGAGTGATCGTAATTTTAATACACAAAATCCCAATTCCTCAAGCTCGCTTGCTCCTTATAAGATATACAATATAGGTACTGGACATGCTATTAAGCTTATGGAGTTTATTGATGAGCTTGAAACAAATCTTGGAAATAAAGCTTGTAAAAATTTTTTGCCCATGCAAAAAGCAGATGTTGTGGAGAGTTGCTGTAGTATTTCAAAACTTAAGAATGATTTTGCTTATGAGGCCTTAACCTCTATTAAAGAGGGGATAAAAAAATTCGCACATTGGTATAAATCTAAGATAGTTAAGTAGTGTATTGTTGTGTATCTGTGGCATGGAATTATTGTATTTGTTGTTTTTTTAAGATTTTGTTTTTTAAAAGTAGAGTCAATTTTGGGTTTTAAGGTATATAATAAAAATATATTAAAATATATGTCAATTTATGAGGAAGGAGGTATTGTAGGTGGGTGTGTTAGATAAGATTAAGCCTGGAGTGGTTTATGGTAAAGACCTGCATACTTTATATGAAATATGCAAGAGTGAAGGATTTGCGATTCCTGCAATTAATTGTGTAGGCACAAATTCAATTAATGCTGTTTTGGAAGCAGCTAAAGAAATTAATTCTCCTATTATGATACAGTTTTCAAATAGTGGTTCTGCTTTTGTTTGTGGTAAGGGACTCAAGGTTGAAAAACCTCAGGGAACTTCTATACTTGGAGCCATTTCTGGTGCTATGCATGTTCATTTGCTGGCAGAGTATTATGGAGTGCCTGTTGTGCTTCATACAGATCACTGTGCAAAGAAATTAATTCCTTGGGTTGAGGGACTCTTAGAGTATGGGGAGAAATATTATCAAGAGCATAAAAGACCTTTGTTTTCCTCACATATGTTAGATTTATCTGAAGAGCCAATTAAAGAGAATATTGAGATATCAAAAAAATTTTTAGAGCGAATGTCCAAGATCGAAATGTTTTTGGAAATTGAGCTTGGAATTACTGGTGGTGAGGAAGATGGCGTTGATAATTCAGATAGAGCACAGCATGAGTTATTCTCAACTCCTGAGGATATTTACTATGGGTATTCTGAACTTATGAAAGTTAGTCCTAATTTTCAAATTGCAGCGGCTTTTGGAAATGTTCATGGGGTTTATAAGCCTGGGAATGTTCAACTTACTCCTAAAGTATTAAGAGACGGACAAAATTATGTTATATCAAAGATTAATTCAAGCAATCCAAAACCTGTTTCATATGTATTTCATGGGGGTTCTGGATCTACAATGGAAGAGATCCATGAAGCACTCTCTTATGGTGTTGTTAAAATGAACATTGACACAGACGCTCAGTGGGCTGCTTGGGAAGGTTTATTAAATTATTACAAGAAAAATGAAAATAGATTACAAGGGCAGCTTGGTGATGGTAGTGATGCTGATGTTCCAAATAAAAAATTTTATGATCCAAGAGTGTGGCTTAGAGAATCTGAGATTAGCATGAAGGAACGTGTAAAGCTTGCTTGCAAGAACCTTAATAATATTAATAGAAATTGAGATAAGTGTAATTAAGAATTTGAGTTTTGTCGCCTAAAGAGGCGACTTTTTTATTTATGTGTGTTTATGTATAATAAATGTACGTCTTATTATATTTAATGTTTCATCAATGCTCATCATCATTATGCTTTTTGTTTATTTATTTTTATATTAATTCAATATTAAAATTGAATGCGTGGTATGGTTTTGCATAGGATTTTATATGAATTGGTAAAAAGGAGGTTTATGTGTGGTTAACAAATTATAAGAAAAGTTTTATAGATTTTTTGAATGATGATTTTGATTTTATGCGTTCTGGAGGCGTTCAAAATGTTCCAGTTAATATTAAGGATAAGGGAAAGTCATTTGCTCTTGAAGCTTACTTGCCGGGGATAAAAAGAGACGATATATCAATTGTAATTAAAAATGATTATTTGACAATAAGTTATGAGAGTAAGGATGAGGCGGAAGAGCAAAATGATCAGTACTTGAGAGTAGAGAGAAGAGATATCTCTTTTTCAAGAAGTTTTAGATTGTCTGGAAATATTGATCAAAATAAAATCAAATCAGAACTAAAAAATGGTGTTTTGCTTATTAATCTTCCTAAAAAGCCGGAAGTTGTTGAGAAAACCCAAGAGAAAAAGATTGTAATTGAATAAATTTTGTGGCTTTTAATGAGTTGTAATTAAGGGATGCCATGGCATCCTTAATTTTTATAATTTTCAATTGTTAAATTTAATTCTCTTAGTTGTTCATTTGAAATCCTAGAAGGAGATTTGTCGAGCGGACTGGCTGCGAATGAATTTTTTGGAAAAAGTATTACATCTTTTATTGAACTTGAATGTGTCATAAGCATTAAAAGCCTATCAATTCCAATGGCTATCCCACCATGAATAGGAGCACCATATTCTAATGCTTTTAAAAAGAAACCAAATCTTTCTTCTGCTATTTCGTTTTTAAATCCCACTATGTTAAAAATTCTTTGTTGAAGTTCTCTTGTGTGCACTCTGATTGAACCTGAACCAAGTTCCATGCCGTTTAATACAAGATCATAAACTTCTCCTAAGACTTTACTTGGATTGCTTTCTAGAGTATGGATATATTTTTGCTTGGGAAGTGAGAACATATGGTGGGCTGCTTGATAACTTTTTGTATCTTCATCATACTCAAACAACGGAAAATCATAAATCCATAAAAACTCGAATATGTTCTTGTTTATGAGATTAAGTTCAGTTGCAATCTTGATTCTAACTTGTCCCATGGCTTTGCAAGCAGTTTCCCATGAATCAGCTATAAAAAATATTATGTCGTTGTTTGCAAGTGAATAAGCTTCAATTAAAGTTTGTTTTATTTCATTTAAAAATTTGGCAATTCCTCCTGAAAATTCATTATTTTCTATTTTCGCAAAATAAAGACCACGCGCCTTATAAATTTTGGCATGTTCTTCTAAATTATTAATCTTGCTTCTTGAAAAATTATGAGCTTGATTTTTTATGATAAGTGCTTTTATTGTGCCTTTATTTTGTAGCATGTCTTGAAAGACATTAAATGAAGATTTTTTAAAATGTTTACTCATGTCTTGTATTAATAATTCATACCTAGTATCTGGTTTGTCGCTTCCATATGTATTCATTGCATGTTTGTAAGTCATTTTTTTGAATTTCTTGGGTAAGGCAATATTTAATGTATTTTTGAAAATGGTGAACATAAGGTTTTCCATTAATTTAAATATATTTTCCTTTTTTATAAAGCTCATCTCAAGGTCAAGTTGTGTGAATTCTGGTTGCCTGTCGCCCCTTGAATCTTCATCTCTGTAGCATCTAGCTATTTGAAAGTACTTATCAAGCCCAGCTACCATCGTAAGTTGTTTATAAATTTGTGGTGATTGTGGTAGTGCATAAAAGTGTCCTTTATGTATTCTTGATGGAACAAGGAAATCCCTTGCACCTTCTGGGGTTGATTTGACAAATGTTGGGGTTTCTAATTCTAGGAAGTCTTTTTTTGTTAAGTAATTTCTAATTATATGTGTTACCTTGCTTCTTAATATTATTTTTTGTTTTTGTTCTTCGCGTCTTAAATCTAAATATCTATATTCAAGTTTTGCATTGTCATTTGCATTATTATTGTCTTCAATCATAAAGGGTAGTTCATTACATCTTGAGATTATATCTATATTCTCTGCAAGTATTTCAAATGCTCCTGTTTTCATTTCTTTATTTGCAAGCTCTAAAGGTCTAAGCTCTAATGTTCCTTGAACTTTAATGCAGTATTCCATCTTTATTTGAGATGTTATCTTTAAAAGATTTTCATCACTTACAAGTACCTGTGCTTCATCATATCTGTCTCTAAGATTAATAAATGTAACTTTTCCGTGATGTCTTATTTTTTTGACCCAGGCATTTATTTCTATCCTTTGGTTTACAAGTTTATCGTTTATTTGATTGCATCTAATGGTTTTGAACATAATTTATCCTACTATTATATTATAAATTTCTTTATCGGTTTTAGCTTTAAGCATTGCTTTTTTATTAGAACCAACCTTACCCACAATAGATGATAAGATGCGTGGATAATTAACATGCTCTTTTGCTGGGTATAGTATTAATATAAATATATGGCTTAGATTGTTATCAATGGCATTAAAATCAATTCCATCATGACTGATTCCAATAGCAATATGCATTTTTTTAATTAAATTAGTCTTTAAATGAGGTATTGCAAATCCTTCTTTAAGGGCTGTAGTTATAAGTTTTTCTCTTTCCATTAAGTCTTGTAATATTGTTTCTTTATCAATTTCCACTTTTATTACACTGAGTAGTTCTCTTAATACTTCAATTTTATTTGTTGCTTTTAAATCTAAAATAATATTTTCCTTTTTAATTCTTTTATTTAGAGTGATGTTACTGCGTATTTTATCATAATTTATTGAGTAGTCTAATTTTTGTGCCTTCACAGAGACAGTTTTAACTTCTTCAGTTATTCTCTCTAAGTTTAAAATAGTTTCTCTAAATAAATCTTGTATGATAATTAGATGTTTGTTTGGACATTCAAATGTAATTTTGCTTCCTTCTCTTTTTATTGAGAGTGCAATATCATTGCGTCTTGCATTTATGTATTGTGAGAAGTCATTTTTTATTTGTTGAGTAAAAAATCCCTCGTTTCTAAGTTCATTTTTTAAATCCCATACAAGTATTTTTGTTAGGTTGTCATACTTAAATGATACTGTGATTTGGGTATTTTTTTCTGTTTTAATTTCTTTCTTTAATCCATTTTTATTTATTTGGAATAGAATATTTATTATTGGTGTTGCAATGATTGTTGGCAAGAAGACTATAATTATTATCATTCCAAATATTTTTTGACTTATAAATTCAGAGGAAAGTGCTACATTTGCGATAATTAATGATATTTCACCTCTTGGAACCATTCCAAAAGCTATTCTTAGTGCACCTAGCTTGTTAAAGCCTAAGAAATATGATGGAATGAAACAATATACGAGTTTTGTTGCTATGGCTATGAGACTGAGCAGAGTTCCAAGTATTAAGACTTCTTTTGATAATATTACATTAATGTCGGCCATAAGCCCTATTGACGTAAAAAATACTGGTATAAAAAATCTTTCAAATATTGTTAATTTATCTTGGATTACACATACAATATCCGTTTTTGACATGGCAAGTCCAAATATGTAAGCCCCAATTACAAATGACATTCCTATGTTTTGAAAAAAGCTTGCAATAATAAAGGTGAAAGTAATAGTTATCACGGTTGCTAAAGTTACACTATTAAAACTTTTGAGTAATTTTGAAATTGGTTCTGATAATAAGATCAATATAAATGTTAGACAGAACCAAATTAGTATGTTCTTAATTGTTGCTGTGATTGAGATTGCGATATCAAGATCTGAGAGTGATCTTGTTATCGTTATTACACTTGTTAGCATAATCATTGAGAGAACATCATCAATTATTGAAGTTGATATTATTGTAACTCCTTCTGATGTACTCATTTTTTTCTTGGCTGATAGTATGCTTGCAGCAATTCCTGCAGAAGAAGGTGTTGCAATAATTCCTATAAAAAGAGCTGTGGGGCTAATGAATTGTACATCAAACAAAATAGTAGATATTAATGCAAAACTTGTGAAAGTACCAATGACTTCCGTTATTCCTATTAGTCCCCCACGTGGTAAGAATTTAAGGAATAATTTTAAGTTGGTTTCAAGACCCGCCATAAAGAGTAGTATGATTGAGGCTATTGTTGAAATAGCAAATATCTCTTCATTTATTAAGTGATTCTCACCAACACTAATGATGCCTAATGGAAATAATAAAGGCATTTTAATCTTGCCAAGAAATGTTGGACTTAGAAGTATGCCTGCTGTTATTTGTCCTATTACCTTTGGGATTCCGAATTTGCTCACTAAGTTACCAAGGAGGCTAGATGATATTACAATAATTGCTAGACTCATTATGAAGGAAGAAATTTTGGCGTCTATGTTATTACTTGTATCTTTCATGTAGTCTGCCATTCCAAATGAAAGAATAGGATTTATGATAAATAATGTTTTATATAAGATTTTTTTGTTCATTCTTTCATCTCTTTTTTAAAGTTTGATTCTAATAGTTTTGATAGTTTATCAATTATTTCAGTTGCTTCTTTGCCATTTGCGATGATTTTTATTTTTTCTTTATATATAACTCCAAGTATCATAATTTCAACTGTAGATTTAGCATCAGCTTCTCTTCCATCTTCTGTAACTAATTTTATATTACAAGAAGGGTATTTGCTTGCAAATTCTGCAATCATACTTGATGGCCTTGCATGAAGGCCTTCTTTATTAGTTATTTCAATTATTATTGTTTGCATTTAATTTTACTTGTTTATTTTACTGTATCTTTTTTATTTTTTTCTTTATTTGCTGTATTTTGCAATCTCTCTATCAAGTTTTCTATTGAGTGATATAATTCTTTGCCCTCTTCTTTAATATGTATTATTTTCCCCCAATTAAAGTGAAGGTGAGCATCTATATCGAAAATATCATTTTCTTTTTTTATTGTAATTTTGAGACTTTCTGAATTTTGTTTAATGTGTGTCCCAAGTTTTTCTAATTTTTTTATAATAAAATCTTTTGTACTGTTGCTTAAATGGTAATTAATAGCTTGTATTTTAGGTTCCATAAATTTCTCCTTCAAATTTTAATTCCCTTCTATATTTATTTACAGTTCTTCTTGAAATAGTGATTCCTTTAGATTTTAGTATAGCAGAAATTTGATTATCTACCATATTTTATTTTGTTCTAATATTCCCTTTATTACTAGTTTAATACTTAATTTTGAAAATTCATTTGTTTTTGCACCGTCTACTGAATTAAATAGTTTTCTAATTAGGATTGTGTCCCAGTCGAATTTTAGGTATTTATTTTTTATTGTTCTTGATATAGTTGATTTTAATAGATTAATTTTTTCAGATATGTCAGCTAATTTCATTGGTCGTAGGCTTTTGAAACCTCTTTGCAAGAATTCTTTTTGTAATGTATATATTGCTATTCCTATTTTAGCTAATGTTTCATATCTGTATCTTAAAGATTCAATTAGCCATTTTACTTGTTTATATTTTATTGAATCTTTAATTTTTTGTTTTTTAGCGTCTTTTTTGAAAAAATTAACCCCTTTAATTTTTATCTTCAGTGTATTGCCTTTACTTATAATAATGATATCTGGTTCAATATAGTTATTTGTATCATTTTTGTCTTTAAACCCAAATGTGAGATTAGGAGTAAGCTTAAGTTTAATTGTGTTAAGAGCATCATTTAAATCTTGAGAGTTGATGTTAAGCTCTTCTTTTAGCTTGTCTTGAGTATTTTCAAGCAAGTCTGCTCTTTCAAGAATTTTAATTATATTGATATCTAATTTATGATATTTTGCTTGTAATATTAATGATTCTATGATATTAGGTATGCCAATTTCTATTGGAGCAAATTGTTGAATTAGTTTGATCATTTTAGTTTCCTGGGGCCAATCTTCTTTTTTAAAGAAATCATAAGGGTTGATTATATAAAATCCTTTGTTATTTAGATTATTTATTATGGTTTCTTCTATATTGATCTCAGCTTTGCTGAGTCTTTGAATTTTTAGCTTTAGTAAAGAATATTCTTTAAGAGAAATTGTGAGTGATGTTTTAGCCAGTGCAATCTCATATTGTGTTTTATTATTATAATTTTCTTTGTAGAAAAATTTTTTAAATTTATAAGTTTTTAGTGTTTCGAAAAATATTTTATTTGAGTCTACTTGAAGGTATTAATTATTTTCAATTTCGTTTAATATAACTTTTATTAATTTTTGTTTGTCAAGACTTAGCATTTTTTGTATTAATTTGTGTTAGTTTTAAGTTTTGTTTAATCATTTTTATATAATAATATATATTATTCCACTGGATATGATTAGTATTGCAGGAGTGATGTTTTTGTAAAGTAATAGAATTATTAAGTTCAATCCTGCAAGTGTGAAGCTTTTTAAAATCTCTATATTATTATGGCTTACTTTTAAGAATATGCTTTCAAATAGAATAACTATGGTCATTATCCATAATGCGATAATTACAGGTTTTAGGTTTTCAAGATAGTAATTTAAGAAATTTATCTTATGCAGTATTAATGTTATAAGGGTAATAATTAATATTGGGGCAGTTATTAAACCTATTGTGGCAATGATTGCACCAGTAATTCCAGCTACTTTGGCGCCAACATATGTTGCTATATTGGTAGCAACAGGACCTGGAGTAATTCTAGATATTGTAATGATATTAATAAAATCTTCTTTTGTTATCCATTCCTTATTAGCAATGATTTCTTTATTGATTATCGTTGTGATGCCGTTTCCTCCACCGAAGTTTAAAATTCCTATTTTGAAAAATGTAATGAATAAATTTATTAAAATCAAATTTGTGCCTTTTTCTGGGAAAATCTTTTCTTTACTGTATATGTTACCAAACATATGAATAAAAATACCAGCAATATGTATGATAGGTCTATATGAAGTTTATATAGTGTATATGTTATTAATAAGCATGTTGTCCATTTCGTTATTGATTGCTTTAGCATTTTTTTTGAGAATTCAAGTATGGTCATTGACATTATTATTATTGATGATATTTTTGCGCCTTCAAGGAATTTTTGAAAATAAATGTTATTTGAATTTAAGTTTATATAAAGGGCCATAATTGTTATTACAAATATGGATGGTAAGATTCCAGCGATAGTTAATATAATTGCACCTTTAAATCCTTTAAGTTTTTTACCAACTAAGAATGCAAAATTGATTGCTGTTACTCCGGGAATTACGTTTGATGTTGCCAATATTTCATTGAAGTCTTGCTCAGATATTAACTTTCTTTTATTGACGATTGTTTTTCGAAGCTCAGATATTATTAATAATCCCCCACCAAGTGTGGTTGTTGTTGTTTTTAATACAAGATAGAATAATGTTAGTAATTCATATGATGTTTCTTTTGTCTTATTCATGCATTCCTTATCCTAACTTTAAAGAGTGCGAGTATTAAATTATATTTTATCACAGTGGCTATGTAATATTGATTGTGATAGGTGCTTTTGTATATTAATTTTTTGTTTTGGAGCTGAGTATTTTAAGATTGTATTTTCCTATTATTTTTTTATACTATTAACCATGGTAGCTTATGAATGAACAGTTAGGAACATTGAATTTATTTAAAGAAATATCTATTTTTCAGGATTATATTAATACAATTTTTGAAACGGTACTAGGTTATGGATTAAAAGTTTTAGTAGCACTATTAGTGTGGTACATTTTAAGGTTTGTTATTAAGAGGATGGGTAAGTTTTTTTTTAAGGCTTTTGAAAAATCTAAGTTGGAGACGAAGCTAGATTCTACTGTTCTTAATTTTTTTAAGTCATTTTTTGCAGTGATGACAGATATGGTGTTAATTCTGGTGATTTTGCCTTATCTTGGTGTTCCTACGACTTCTGTTTTTGCTATATTTGGATCTCTAGGTCTTGCAGTTGGTCTTGCTGCTCAAGGAATTTTATCTAACTTTGTTAGTGGATTTATTGTTCTAAATTCCAATTTTTTTAAAATCGGCGATCACATTAGCTGTGATGATGTTGAGGGTGAGGTAAATGATATTCAGATATTTTTTACTACACTTAAGACTGTAGATGGTAAGATTATTAAGATTCCAAATAGTAAGTTTACAAGTACATCAGTTACTAATTTTTCTGCAAATCCTAAAAGGAGGATTGCATTCAGTTTTCAAGTGCCTTATGATACAGATATTGATGTTCTTAAAAGCAAGATAGAAAATTTGGCATTCTCAGTTAATAGGGAACAATATGGTGTTAAGGATCCCAGTGTTATTGTAAAGGAATATACGCCTTATTACGTAGTCATGCAAGTTAGATGTTTTGTAAAGACTGAGTTTTTTTGGGATTTTCAATATTTCATAGCAGAAAATATTAAAGGTATTTTAAGTGATATGGGAATAAAATTTCCCATTCATATTGTGGATTTTAGCAAATTGCATTAATATCTTGAGTTGTTAATGATTTCGGAATAATACTGTTCAATTTTTTCTATAAAGAGTGAGCTTGAAAACATCATAGACGTTTCTTCTGTGGTTCTTTTTAAAGTTTGTAATTTTTCATCGTTTTCTATTATTTCTTTCATGTATTTGTAGATATCTTCATAATTGTTTATTAAGAATCCATTTTTTCCTTGATGGATTACATCTTTGTATATTATGTCATTAATAAGTACTGCAGGTATTCCGGCAGTTAAGGCTTCAATTATTGTCATTGGATATACTTCGCTTTTTGATAAACTTGCAAATACATCGGATATTTTATAATAGTAATACATTTCTTCCCATGGGATTGTTCCAATGAGTATTATTTGTTTTTCAAGTCCATATTGCTTCTTAAATTGCCTTACCTTAGTTTCTTCTTTTCCCCTTCCTATGAGGATGAGCTTGCAATTTTTGTTCTCAATTAAAAGTTTTTTTAAATGTTCCATTAATAAACATATATTTTTTTCTTTATTTATTCTTCCAACAGAGATTATGATTTTATCGTTTGTGCTTATTCCATATTTATTTAGAATTTCTTGTCTTTTTTCTTGGCTTAGGTTTTTTATGAAAAGGTTTCTGTCGACTCCATTTGGGATTATTTTGTAGTCAGCATTTTTTGCAAGATGAAAATATTTATCATGTGCCTTAGTTGATGGATAAATGAAATGATGAATTTGATCATAAAATTGCTTCATCATTTTGTCTGGCTTAATTAAGTATTTAAGAATTCCTAGATAATGTAGATAATAATCCCACATTGTATGGTTTGTATGAACGATTGGGATATTGTATTGTAGGGCTAATTTTTTCCCGATTTTTCCCATAGTGAATTCCGAATGCGTATGAATTATTTCAGGTTTATATTCTTGTATTATATTTTTTATTTTTATCTCGTTTGGAAATGCTAAGTTGGCATCTAATGTGCGGTTCAATTTGATTGAGAAGCATCTGTAAATATGTTCTTCTCTTAAGTCTGATTTTTGAGATTGTGGACAGAAAATATAAACGGTGTGACCTTTTCTTTCAAAGCCTTCTTTAATTTGTTTTATAGATGTTGCTACTCCGTTTTTGTTTGGAAGATATGTATCTGTGAATATTGCAATTTTCATATTTTATCCTAATAATTGGAGTATAACATATTTATTACTTGAATTATAATGTTATTTAAATGCAAGAAATTTATTTACTCTTAGGCAAAGAACAGGGATTAAAAGAAGCTTATTTAAATGATATTTTTAATAAGTTGAATGCTGATGATATATGTATTACTAAGCTTTTTATGTCTGAATTATCATCATATGAGCTTTCTGAGCGGCTTTTGACCAATTCTCTTTTTTCTAAAGGGGAAGTTTTTATTATTTATGAGTCTGAAAATTTAAAAAATAAGAAAGATTTAGAGTTAATTTATAGTACAATCTTAAAGCCTTTAAATAAAATTATTATTTTTATTTCTAATGAAAATTCAATCAGTTTTGATCCTAAAGGTTCTTTGAATATAGTTAAGAAAACTTTTTATGAGCTATCTGATACTGATAAGTTTGTATTTGTAAAGAAAAGTTTTTTCAAGCTTGGAATTAAAATTACAGATAAAGCCATAAATTTAATGCTTTTTATGTTAGATGCAGATACTAGGATTTTGCAGTTTTATATAAATTCCTTTGCCCTTATGATTAAAAATAAAACCATTGATGAACATGATATAAATTCTTGGCTTAGTTTTGTGCGCATTGAGAATTCATTTTCCTTGTTTGAGTCAATTTTGAAAAAAGATATGGAGTGTGCTTTAGTTAAAGTTAAATCCATCTTGGAGCAAGGAGAAGATTTAATTAATATTTTAATGAGTCTTGGTTGGCAATTTAAAAAATTTTTAAAGGTAAAAATAGATTATGAGAGTTCAAATAATATTTCATCTGTCTTTAAAAAGCATAAAATATTTGTCTCACTAGAGAAAATTTATAAGATAGGGCTTAAAAATTATTCAATTTTGGATATCAAATTTATTTTGAAAATATTACATAAGTTTGATCTATATGCAAGGATCTATGGTAAGAATATGCATTTAAATTTATCATATTTTATGATATCAATATTATTAACTAAAGATGACACCATTCTTAATAATTTTTCTTTTAAATCTGAGTGTACTTTTTAAAGTATCTGCTTATCTTAAATTGAATTCATGGATTTATAAAGATTAGAGGTGATATCATTTTTGTCCATTATTTTTAATCATATCAAATGTAAATTAAGACTTTATGGAATATGTATTTTTTAAATTTTGATCTTCTGAAAATTTTTTTATTTTTTTTGCCATTTTAATGTTTATTTTCATTTTCTTAGCTATTTCATCTTCGTTTAGGAGCAATATATCTTTGTATGTTCCAAGTGTTTTTAAAATATTTTTAGCTTTTTCTTCACCAATTCCTTTTATTTTGCTGTAATTCAATTTTATATTTCTGCGTAGTGTTCTATTAAAGCTGTTTGCTCTTCTGTGAGCTTCATCTCGAACATTTTGTAATATCTGAAGAGCAGGATTTCCTTTTGAAAGTTTAATGCCTTGTGTTTTATTTGGCAAAAATATTATTTCTTCTTTTTTTGCTAATGCACAAACAATAACTTCATTTTCAATTTTTAATCCTTTTAAAATGGAATAAGCAGCACTTAATTGACCTTTTCCTCCATCGATTAATATTAAATCAGGTAATGCTAATTGTTCATTAATTAGCTTTGAGTATCGCCTTGATATAACTTCTTTTATTGCCTTAAGGTCATCAATCTCTCCATTATTTAATGAGTTGATTTTATAAACTCTATATCCATCTTTAAAAGGTTTACCCATTTTAAAGCTAACAAGTGATGCTACTGTTTTATGTCCATTAAGATGAGAAATATCAAATCCCTCAATTGTCTTTGGTAGTTTTGTCATTTCAAGAATGTTTTTTAGACTTTCTAGTGCTCTATTTTTTTCGTTATCATATTCTCTTAATGCGATTTTTGCATTAGAAATTGCCATTTCCATTATCTTTATAGTCTCTTTAGTTTCTTCGCATATTATTTCAGTTTTTGTATTTTTAAGTTCGTTTATTAGTTTTGTGATATTTTCAGTCTCAATTTTTTTAAAAATATATATTTTATTTGGTACTATCATGTTTAGGGCTGTATAGTATTGTGTTATAAATTTTGCTGTTAGCTCATCCTCTTCATATATGCTTTCATCAAAATTTATGTCTTTTTCTACTAGTTTGCCGTCTTTGTATTTAAGTATTACTATTGCATTTAAACTATCAGTTTGATGAATGTATATATAGTCTGCACTAAGTTTATTCATTCTTGTAATTATTTGTGTTTGACTTATCTCAATTAATGATCTTTTAGTTTCTTTTAATTTTATTGCTGCTTCAAAATCTTCCTTTTTAATTGCTTCTTTCATTTTTATTTCAGTTTCATCTAAAAGTTTAGATATCTTTCCATTTAGGATATGTCTTATTTTATCTACTTCTTTTTTGTATTGTTCTTCAAGATCTTCTCTGTAGCATACCCCAAGACATTGTCCCATGTGGAAATAAAGACAGGGAGTTTTTGATTTCTTTTTGCATTTTCTAGTTTTAAATGTTTTGTTAATAAGGTCTAATACTAAGTCTAGATTTTTTGCATTAACATATGGACCGAAGTATTCACTTCCGTCATTTATTATTTTTCTAGTTTTAAAGATTCTTGGGTATTTCTCGCAAGTTATTCTTATCATAGGGTACCCTTTATCGTCTTTTAACTTGATATTATAGTCTGGTTTGTATTCCTTGATTAAGTTGCACTCTAAGAGTAGAGCCTCGTATTCACTATTTGTGGTAATTACTTCTATATTTGCTACATTTCTCATTAGTATTTTTGTTTTATGGCTGATTCTTTTTAAAAAGTAGTTTTTTACTCTTGCTCTTAAGTTTTTTGCTTTTCCAATGTATAGTATTTTATTGTTTTGTGAGTACATCTTATAACATCCACTTGTTGTTGGTAATTCTTGTACTTTTTTGTGTAAGTGGTTTAAATGTTCTCTCATATTGTATCTATCATTGCTTTTAAATAATCATTTTTCTTTTTGTGATATAATATTATATCATATTTGAATCGTTGTATATTTTTTAATTCTTTTTCTGTTGAAAAAGATGAAGGTCTGTAATGAGATTGATTTTTATATTTGCGCTGTTTTGTTCGTGTATTTCTAGTGTTTTTTCTCAGGAACTTAAGTTGATTCTTGATTCTAAGGATGGATTTAAATTTATTCAGGAAGCCCATAACGTTAGCTTTACAAAAGGCAATAGAGATGTTCTTGGGATTTATTTGGGTAGATATAAGGGAGCTTTAGATTTTAATAGTGTTGATTTTAGATTAGAAATAGAAAAAGACAATATTGTTAAGGATGCTGCTTTAAACTATTTTGTTGATTCAAGCAATGCAAAGATTTCAAATTCTTTTTATAATATTGCAGGGAATTCTTTAATTTTTTATTCAAGTCGAAATACTATTAAGTTTAAACCATTAACAAAAAAGGCTTTCTTTTATTCAGGTAATGTAATTTCTGATTTTACTATCCAGTTTTGGGCATACCGTTCTACTTCTGTTACCGGAGAGGTTATTGTAAGTTGGAACGGGTATAAGAATATTAAAGGTGTTTGGCTAGATCAAGCCATTCGGTTAGAGAGTGAAGGCGGAACTTTTGTTTGGAATTTTAATAATGTGTTTTTAAACAATAATGGAGAACCGATTAAGATTAAGCTAAAGAGCGATGATGATTTTATTCCAAAAGAGTGGCATTTGCATACTGTGAGGTATAGGCAAAAAGATGGGTTATTGGAATATTTGATAGACTCTAAGCCCCAGGCTATAGAGTATGTGACTGCTGACAAGAGAGAAGGTTTTGGCTATTTGTTAAATATTGGTAATTTCATTGATTTTGCATTGGGACAGTATTTTACAGGGGCTATTGAGAATTTTGAAATTCATAAAAGTTTTGAAGACGTAAATAGTGCTTTCTTTTCAAGAGATAAGGGATATATTATTACAGAACCAATTAAGCTATCTAAGGACTATTCTCAAATTTTATCTATTGAATTTGATAGCGTAAAGCCAAAAGACACAGATATTTTTTATTATTATAGGTTGGATAATAAGGTGTTTTATGAAACAGGTAAGAATGGAGAGATAAAAAAGAATTTAACAGGAGATTGGATTCATTTTGATCCTAAAAATGGATTTCCTAAGTTTGATGTATCAAAATATATTCAAATTAAGGTGGAATTTTATCCAAGTGGTGATCCTGTGGAGAGTCCGGTTCTTTATGGCATGATTGTTACTTATATACCTGAGGCCGCACCTTTTCCGCCGCTAATAACAAAAGCTGTCCCAGGATCTGGTGAGATATTGATTGAATGGTTTCCAGTTATTAATAGTAATATTGGTGGCTATTATATTTATATTGGCGTTAGTCCTGGTAATTATCATGGTAAAGCCGGAAGTATTTTTACATCTCCTATTGATGTTGGTAATCAGACTTCTTTTAGAATTACAGGTCTTGAGAATGGAAGGCTTTATTATGTTAGTGTTGCTTCTTATAATTTAGACAAGAGTGTAAATGAAGCGTCTTTTTCAAAAGAGATTTCTGTCAGACCTATGGAGTTTTTTGAGCAATATGAATAGTATTAATTTTGAGCAAGCCTTAGAGCTTTATAAAAAGGGCGATTTTAAGAATGCTCTTTTAAATCTTGATGTTTTTGATGATAGTTTTGATTCTCTATCTCTTAAGTCTTTAATTTATTTTAAACTAAAGGATTATAAGGCACTCCTATATGTATTAGATACTTATCCTGTTTTAAATGAGTATAATTTTTTAATTAAACTTTTACATTATGGTAAATTTGAGGGTCAAGAAGATGAATTGAGTTATTTCCAAAATTATAATCTTGGTGTTTTTTATTTTGGATTAAAAGATTATGAGAAATCTTTAAGTTGTTTTTTAAAAGCCAATAAGCAACATCCTAGCTTGATTCAGGCTATTAATAATGCTGCTATTTTATTTGAGATTTTGGGCAGGAAAGATGAGGCTATCCAAATGATTGTTAAAGCTGTTGATGTGGATAAAAATAATGCTCTTGTTAAATTAAATGCTTGGTTTTTAAAAAATAATTGTATATTCAAGGATGCTAAACCATTTGAGATAGATGAGAGTTTTAAAGAGGCCAATCTTTCTCTTATTGTTAATTATTTAATGTATTATCTTTATTTTATTGGAGAGATCAGTGGTGCAATTAAACTTTCCGAGAAATTTTTAACAGATTCGAGTTATTCTAAATATATTTGGCATAATAGAGCAACTATTTTGCATAAAATAGGTAATATGACGCAAGCCACTAAATCCTATGTAAAAGCTATTTTAAGTTTTCCCAATATTTATACAATATATAATATGCATATTGCTACAATAGAGCTTTTAAATTTTTCTCCTAAGAGAGCTATTGATAGAATGTTGTTAGATTATCCTAATATGGATTTAGTTTATTTTTATGCATTTTTATTTTTTTTAAGGAATCGTGAGCTTGAAGATGCTCATTTTTATCTTAAAAAGCTTTGTGAAATTAAACCAGATATTTATTCTGCATTTTTAAATTTACTTGAATCTAGAGAAGATATTTTGATTGAAGAACTCTTAGACGAATTTGCAGTGTTTTTAAAGGGCAAATGGACGTTGGAATATTTGTTCTTTATTGACAATTCCTTGAATTTAAAAGATCCTGTTTTTGTATTTGATTATAATACTAGACTGTGTCCATATATTTGGAAAATTAGAGATGAACATATTGAACTTAGAGCTAGCAACAATGAAGTGGAACTTGCTGAGAAAATTTTTTTAGATGAACTTACACGAATTAAATTGGATGTTGCAATTAAAGAGATTAGAGACTTAATTGATGCTTATAGGGATTTTAGGATCAATTATTAAGGCTTTAAAAGTTATTTTTTGTTGACAATGTAATGACTCTAATATACTATTTATTAGTATACTTTCAAGGAGAGATGCCAGAGTGGCCGAATGGGGCTTCCTGCTAAGAAGTTGTCCTTTTAAAAAGGGGACCATGGGTTCGAATCCCATTCTCTCCGTAAGAGTTTTTGTTAAGGCTTATCTTGACAAAGATTTCTTTAGTTTATTAGTATGATAATAATTTAGGAGAGGTGGCAGAGTGGTTGAATGCTACGGTCTTGAAAACCGTCGTGGGTGTAAGCCTACCGTGAGTTCGAATCTCACCCTCTCCGTTTTTATTTTATTTTGAGCATATTGGACAATCTGTTTCCTGGTTTTCGGTATTGTTATCGATTGGAAAGATAAATTCAACTTTTCCATCTACGTGTGGGCGTATTACGATCGGGTCATAAAAAATTACTACATTATTGTTTTTAAAGTAATATTTATATTGTTTGAAAGTTTTTTCAAATTCTTTTTCAAATTCAGATTGATTGTCAGAATAAATACCAAATTTTCTAAAATCTTTCTCTACCTGTTCTCTTAATACTTGCATCAAAGAGTCTAATTGATCTTTTGAAATTATGTCTTTAAGTTTTATTTTTGCTTTTCCCCTTAAATTAATTGGATGATATGTTGTAAGTCCATTTGCATCATATTTGTCTATTGTGTATTGGCTGTATAGAACTGATGTTATTTTAAGGTCTGGGTTTTTGAATATTTCAAAGTCAGAGTTATAAGAAAATTCATAGGCATATTCTTTGGATTTGTTTGTTTTAAGTAATTCGGTTTTATAAATTTTCCATTCTTGTATAAACTCTTCAAATCCAAGTTCTAGGCCTTCTATGGTGGGAATTTGAGCATCGATGTGAAAAATATTATTATTCTCGTCAGTAATGGTCTCTTTGATAATTTTTGTTTCAATATTAATTTCAGTGCTTTCTATTTTTTCCTCATGTTTTGTGCATGACATCATTAATAAAAATATTGCTATTATGAGTTTAATTGCCATTTATTACTCCTTTTTTATAAATGAATCAATATTGTAATCTTTGTAAGAATATTTTTGACTTTTTTTATAAATTTGATTTTATTGTAATAAATAATAATTTTTATTACAATAAAATCAAATGTTTGTTTGTGCCCATAGCTCAGCTGGATAGAGCATTAGATTGCGGTTCTGAAGGTCAGAGGTTCAAATCCTCTTGGGCACGGAAGTCGTTGGTTTTGGAGAGATGGCCGAGCGGCTGAAGGCGCACGCTTGGAAAGCGTGTATACATGAAAATGTATCATGGGTTCGAATCCCATTTTCTCCGATTCCTAGGATCCGCACTATTGGGTGTTACCTAATCCCGTCAGGACTGGAAGGTAGCAGCGGTAAGTAATTACTCAATGAGTGCGTACGTCTTAGGATAAATTTATTTTGGTTTAGTAGGCAAGTATGCTTTTATAGAGTTAATACTTGATATTAAGTATTGATATTATATTTTACATATTGTAAAAGAATAATGTTTTTATTGTTTTAATGCTTTTGATTTTGTGTAATTTAAGGTTTAAGTGAGATTTTTATTGGTGTATGGGGAGATGGGATGATATCTGCAAGAGGTACTGCCATTAAGAGGCGTCCTAGAGATTTTAATTCTCTTGAGGGGCAAGATTTTGTTGTTGAGACCTTAAAACATTCAATAGAGAATAACAGAATAGCAAATGCTTATATATTTTCAGGACCACGAGGAGTTGGCAAGACTTCTTCTGCAAGGGCTTTTGCACGGTGTTTAAATTGTCAGGCAGGACCAACAATTATGCCTTGTGGTGTGTGTTTCAGTTGTAAATCTATTGATAATGATAATAGTCTTGATATTATCGAGATTGATGGTGCTTCAAATACTTCTGTTCAAGATGTTAGACAAATTAAAGAAGAAATAATGTTTCCTCCTGCCAGTTCTAAGTATAGGGTTTACATTATTGATGAAGTACATATGCTTTCAAATTCTGCTTTCAATGCTCTTTTAAAAACAATTGAAGAACCCCCTAGTTATATTGTTTTTATTTTTGCTACGACAGAGGTACATAAACTTCCAGATACAATAAAGAGCAGGTGTCAGCATTTTAATTTTAGGCTTTTACCTTTAGAGAAGATTTATGAGATGTTAAAGCATGTTTGCCTTGAAGATAACATTAAATATGAGGATGAGGCTTTAAGGTGGATTGCTTATAAGAGTGGAGGGAGCGTAAGGGATGCTTATACTCTCTTCGATCAAATTGTGTCATTAAGTAATTCTGACATTAATTTTGAACAAATCAAATCTAAGATGGGATTGACCAGTGATGAATTTTTAGAAAAATTGGCATTAAGCATTCTTAATGATGATTTAAAGGAATTGCTTTGTGTTTTAGATGCTGTATTTTTAACAGGGATTTCATGTGAGCAATTTCTTCTTGATGCAATTGAGTTTTTTAGAGAGATATTATTTCTGAAATTAGACATTAAAAATCTTATGTTTATTGGTATTAAACTTAAGAGTTTAAAAGAAAAATTATCAAGTTTTGATTTGAATCATGTTGAGAGAAGTATTAGTGTATTACTTGAGACTTATAGGAATTTGCAGTTTTCAGTAAGTCCTAAATATGAACTTGAGATTAGTTTTATTAAGATACTTAGGCTTAAAGATTATGTACCTAGTCATTTTTTAATTAAGCAAATTCAAGATATCGAAGCTAAGGTACTTGATGAGGTTAGTTTTGATGTAAATGATGTTGATGTTGATACTGATTTAAAATCAGAATTAGGTAATATTCCTTCAGTAGATCCAGTAAAATTGGGTTTAAGTAAAATTGATACCGCATTAAAGACTGAAGTTAAAGATTCTAGGCGTATTGATTTTGCTGATGGTGATGATATTGATGAGATTTTTATAGAGACAAAAGATAGTTTTGATAAGGTAGATGATAATGATAAAATTAAAGAAAGTTTTATTTATTTAGTATCTAAGTATGTTCAAACTTTAGTATATTCAGGAGAAGTTTTGATTGACAATGGTGTGCTTTATTATAAAATTTTTAGTGGATTTGAGTATAATCAGCTTCAAGCTTATCAGAATGAAATAAGAGCTGAATTTTGTAAAGAATTTCCTAGATTGAATGTTATATTTCAGAAGCAGTTTAAGGATAATGATGATGAGTTTGATAATGAGGTGCTTAAGATCAAAAACATTTTTGGAGCAAGTGAGGTGAAAGATTAGGATATGGCAGTAAATCCATTAGATTTTTTAAAAAATATGACAAGCTTTAAAGATAATATTGATAATCTTAAAAAAGAAATGTCTCAAATTGTTGTCTGTGGCAGGGCAGGAAGCGATGTTATCGTTGTTGAGATGAATGGAGAATTTCTTGTTAAGAAAGTTTCAATTAAAGAAGAATTTTTTAGTGATTTAGATAATGAGGCTCTTGAGCACATGATAAAATCGGCTTTTAATGATGCTATTTCTAAGGTTAAGGAAGAGATAAAATCAAAAACAATGGGCTCTATGCCATTTGGGATTTAAGATTTGATTATACAAGATTTAATTGTTTTAGTTTCTAAATTGCCAGGCATAGGTAAAAAGACAGCATCACGAATGGTTTATGATATTTTGTATAAGGGTGAGGAGTATGCAAAAAATTTGGGACAAATTTTAAGCAATCTCCATTCTAGCATAAGAAAATGTAAAAATTGTTACAATTTTGCTGAGGAAGAATTTTGTGATATTTGTATGGATTTAAGTAGGAATAAAAATGTGATTTGTGTTGTGGAGATGCCGCAAGACTTAGAGGTTATTGAATCTACTGGGGAATATGATGGATTTTATTTTGTACTTCATGGTCATCTTGATCCTTTAAAAGATATTGGTCCAAATAGATTAAATCTTGATAAGTTAGAAGGTTATGTTGGTGCCCTTGAGGCTCAGGAAGTGATTATTGCTACAGAATTTAGCATTGAAGGGGATGTAACTGCAAATTATATTAGTAGTATTTTAAAGAATTTAGATATTAATGTCACAAGAATAGCATCTGGTCTTCCTGTTGGAGGTAGCATTAGTAATGCAGATAAAATGACTACCCTGAGGGCTTTGCGTTTAAGATTTAATATGTAAGATTCAAGATGCATTTATTTTTTATAGATTTTAAAATTGTTTCAAGTGATTTTTGCTCATTTCAAGTATTAATTTTAATTCTTTAATTTATAGTTTGAGAATTAAAGTTTATTTATAATCTTATTTTTTATTTATTCTTTTGAAGCAGATGTTTATAAAGTCAATAACTTATATCTTATAATTAACTTGAATTGTAATGAAAACATTGGGAGGTTTTTATGTCTACTTTAATACAAAAAACTTTATGTATTATTAAACCTGATGGTGTTAGAAGGGGTTTGATTGGTAATGTAATTTCTAGATTTGAGAAGGCAGGATTGAAAATTGTAGCTGCTAAGATGACTTTAGTTAATAGAGCAATGGCCGAGATTCATTATCTTTATGATGATATTGCTGTAAGGCATGGCGAGTTTGTTTGGCGATCTTTAATTGATTTTATAATTAGTTCACCAGTTTTTGTGTTTGTTATTGAAGGTGTTGAAGCTGTTGAGGTTGTTAGAAAATTTTGTGGTTCTACAGAACCAAAAGTAGCTGCTCTTGGGACAATAAGGGGTGATTTTGCTTATCATAGTTTTAACTATGCGAATGAGAAAAAGTTTGCAGTTTATAATGTGATTCATGCTTCCGCTAGTGTTGATGATGCTCTTCGTGAAATACCCATTTGGTTTAAAGAAGATGAAATTTTAACTTATAAAAGGAATGATGAGCTTGAACATTATTATGGTTAAAATATTAATATGAGCGTTGCAATACGGCCTGTTTTGAAATGGGCTGGTGGTAAGAAAAATTTATTGAAAGTTATTTTAAATAATATTCCCCTTTCTTTTAATAATTATATTGAACCTTTTGTAGGGGGAGGGGCATTATTTTTTGCTTTGAATTTGAAAAATTCAATTATTAATGATATAAATTCTAATTTGATTAATTTTTATAGGGAAATTGCCTATAATTTGGATAATTTTTTATTAGAGGTTGAAAAATATAATAATGCTCCTTTAACTAAGGAGCATTATGTTCATATTAGAAATAGTTTTAATAATGAAGATTTAACTAATTTAGAAAAGGCATGTATTTTTCTTTATTTGAATAAAACTTGTTATAATGGTCTTTATAGAGAAAATGGAGATGGGAGATTTAATACTCCTTTTGGTAAATATAAAAAGATTAGTCTTTATGAAATTAAAAATTTACAATTGGCTTCTAAGCTTCTGCGGGAGGTTAAAGTTTTAAGTCTAGATTTTTTTTGTTTACTTGATTTTATTAAAAAAGATGATTTCGTTTATCTTGATCCACCTTATATACCTTATTCAAAGACAAGTAATTTTACAAATTATAGTAGATATGGATTTGATGTTAGAATGCATGAAAAATTACTACATTTTTGTGAGGAAATAGATAAAAAGGGGGCTAAGTTTTTGCTTTCAAATTCTAATACTGCATTTAGTCTTGGGTTATATAAAAACTATAATGTTGCTTTTGTTGATTCTAAAAGATTTATTAATGCAAATCCAGGTGGGCGTGGTAGTATAAGGGAAATTCTAGTGAAAAATTTTTAGTAGTATTGCATAATTGTTATAGTATTTGTGGATAGGCGTAAAGATGAGCTGTTTTAAATGGAAGCAGAGATCTTATATGGGTTGAGTAATTTATATTATAAATTTTAGATTTAAATGATTGTGGATAATAATTGTCTGAGTCTGGTGAATGAGAGCCATATTGAGATTCTGATATTTACTTTTCAATTGGAAAGCTTAAAAGGTGTCTTTTTATAAGCTTATGTAAGGACTTGTATGATGAGATTTGCTTTATTTTATTTTTTGCCGCTTTTGTTTATCTTAAATTGTACTTTTGATTACGATGAACACTCTGGTAGGGCAGAGACTGCTAAAGAGACCCCTTCAATACAAATATTGGGGATTAGTTATCATAATGTTGTAGGTGGGAAGAAGCAAACTGTATTGGAAGCTTTAAGCTTTAATTATTTTAATTATTACAAGATTTATAAAGTTGATAATGGAAGATTTTTGTATCATTCTTTGGAAAATCGGATTTCAGGTAAATTTAGTAGTTTAGAAGGCTCGCATGTTACTAAAGATTTAGATATGAAAGATTCTGTGGAGTTAAAGATAGAAGATATGAATAACTATTATCTGATTAATACCAATAGGCTTTTATGGAAAGATAATGAGAAAAAACTATTATCGCCCCCAAATGAGTCAGTATTTATTAGATTTGATGAGAGTAATATAACTGGAAAAGGATTTTCATATTTTTTAAAGAATAATAATTTTTATTTTTATTCTGGTATTGAAGGACTTGTAAAATGAGAAATTTGATTATCTGTTTAGTTTATATTACTTTTTTAAGTGGTTATGCACAAGATCAAAAGAGTTTTGATAAATCTGAAAAGTTGGCTGAGAAGTTAAAAACTGAAGATGGTACGCAGAAAAAGGGTGAATTTACTTTTAGAGCGGATTTTTCCTATGGTATTATGTCACCTCTTTATAGGAGAATTATTTTAAAGGGAAATCCTGAGGTTATTTCTTCTGATTTTAAGCTTAGGGCTGATGAGATTGAAATTTATGGAGAAGGGAGTGCTTATATTGAGGCCCGTGGCAATGTTTATTATGAAGATTATGTTAATAAAATGAATGTTAAGTCACAATTCTTATTTGTTAATAGGAAATTAGATAGTTTTTATCTTCAAAAAGGTGTTGAGCTTGAAGATTTGGAAAATGAACTTGTTGTTAAGGCTGAGAGAATTGAAGGTAGTCGTAAGACAAGTGTTTATATTATGCAGTATTCTGTTAAGATATATAAAGGTGATATTTTTGCACGAGCTGAGAATGGAATTTATAATAAGGAAGAAAAAGAAATTGTTCTTGAAGGTGTTCCGGTGATTTATCAGGATGATAATTATTATTCTGCTTCAAGGATAGTTTTAAATACAGAAACCAAAAAATATAATCTTGAGGGTGATGTTGAAGGTAAATTTACTCAAGTGGAGGGAGATGTTCCCCAACAGAAAAAATAGAATAAAATCGATTAAAGAAAAGCTTAGCCTTGGTACTGTTACTGATATTGTTCTAAAGGCAGATAACATTGTTAAGAAATATGGAGAAAAATTAGCCGTTAATGGTGTTACTATTGATGTGCATCGAGGCGAAGTTGTAGGTTTGCTTGGGCCAAATGGTGCTGGGAAAACCACAACATTTTATACTATTGTAGGTTTTATTAGAGCTAATAGTGGGCATGTCCTTATAAATAGTCATGATATTTCTGGTCTTAACATGTATGAGCGAGCACGGTTAGGAATTGTCTATCTGCCTCAAGAACCATCTATTTTTAGGGAGCTTACAGTTGAAGATAATATTTTAGTTGCTCTTGAGAGGAGGGAAGATTTATCTCAAGCTGAGCGTAAGATGGAACTTGTAAATCTTCTTAATGACTTTGAAATCAAGAGAATACAGCATCAAAAAGCTTATACTCTCTCTGGTGGAGAGAGAAGGCGAACTGAAATAGCTAGGGCTTTAGCTGTAAGTCCATATTTTCTGTTGCTTGATGAGCCTTTTGCAGGTATTGATCCTATTGCTATTGGAGATATAAAAGATATAATAAGGATTTTGAAGAGTAAGAATATTGGGGTTTTAATTACTGACCATAATGTAAGAGATGCTTTTGATATAATAGATAGGGCTTATATTATTTATCAAGGACAGGTGCTTGATGAGGGCAATGTTGATTATGTTATAAATAGCGAGAAAGCCAAAAAGCTTTATCTTGGTGAAGAGTTTAGATTATGAGAGTAGTAGAGAGGAAATTTTATTATGAGTTTGAATTAGATTCTAGCATTAAATTGATCTATACTAAGAAGCCTTTTGATTTGGATATAAGAGATATTAATAGCGATAATTTAAGTTTTATTCCTAAGGATAAAAAAATAAAATATTTAAAACAATTACATACGAATGTTGTTTATAAAGTTTCTGATGATTTTGTTAATTTTCAGGAAGGAGATGGACTTGTGTCTTCTTCTTGCAATGTTGCCCTTCTTGCTTACTATGCAGATTGTCTTCCGATATATATGTTTGACAAATCAAAAAAATATATCGGGCTTGCTCACAGTGGATATAAGGGTAGTTTTAAGCTTATCATTTTAAAAATGTTACTTATGTTTGAGAGTATGGGTTCAAATTTTGAGGATTTGAAAGTTATCTTTGGGCCTTATAATAGGTCATGCTGTTATGAGGTTTCATCTGAGTTTCTATCAGAAGTGAATTTAAAATTTAGTAAAAAATTGTTAGATATATCTTTTTGTAAAAAGGATGATAAAATATATTTTGACAATGCCAATTTTAATTTGGGATTGATTTCTAATTTTAATTTAGATGTTGAGGATTCAGGTTTGTGTACTTACTGTAATTACAATCTTTATTCTCATAGAAAGTTTAGGGGCAAGAGAAGTTACGCTTCGATTTGGAGAATTTAATTTGACTGTTAAAGAGTTATCATCCAATTTGGATGAAATTTTTAAGGTAAAAGATTATAGGAATATTGATAAGAGTCTTAATGGGCTTCAAGTAGGTAATTTAGAGCTTGAGGTTAAGCGAGTCGCTCTTGCTGTTGATGCAAGTATGGCAACTTTAAGAGAATCAAAAGATTATGATTTTTTAATTACTCATCATGGTATTTTTTGGTCAAAATCAGAAAAGATTGTTTCTGGAATGTATGAAAGAGTTAAATGGCTTATTGACAATGACTTAGCACTTTATTGCGTTCATTTGCCTATGGATGCTCATTCTGTTTATTCTCATAGTAAAGTATTCTCTGATTTCTTGGGGTTTCATAGCCCTATTCCCTTTGCAAATTATAAAGGGTTCAATTTAGGTATTATTTCTATTGCTGGATTTAATTTTTCTGAAATTTTAAAAAGAATTGAAACTCATAATAAACATGTTCTTTATTACAAAAAATTTAAGGAATATGTTGAAAAGGTAGCTATTGTTAGTGGTTCTGGATATTCTTTTTTTGAAGAAGCATTAGAACATGGAGTTGATTTGTTCATAACAGGGGATACCTCCCATCAGATATATCCTTTAGCTGAAGAATATGGTGTGAATTTGATATTTGCTGGCCATTATTTTACCGAAACATTTGGTTTAATCAAATTAATGGAATATTTTAAGATTCAAAAAGAATTAGAGGTTAATTTTATTTTAAAAGATACTAATTTATAAGGATTTTATATGAATATAGATAGAAACAGATTAATTGGCAGTGTTATATTTATCTTTATTTTAGTTTTTATTGATCAATGGTCTAAGTATTTGGTTGTTAAATATATCAGCATTGGAACTGAATATTTATCTTTTTTTGGCGATTTTTTTAAAATAATACATGTGAGAAATACTGGGATTTTATTCTCAATAGGTGCTAATATTAATTCTAGCTTGAAAAATTTGTTTTTTCTTGTAATTCCTATTATTATTTTGGTTTTTGTTTTTTGTTTTATTTTAAAAGAAACTAATAAAATAGCTAGAATTGCTCTTATATTGATTTTATCTGGTGGTATTGGGAATATTATTGATAGGCTTTTTAGACCCTTAGGAGTTGTGGATTTCTTGGACGTGAAATTTTTTGGTATTTTTGGCCTTCAAAGATGGCCAACTTTTAACTTTGCAGACAGCTATGTTGTTATTGGAATAACTTTATTTATAATTTATGATTTGTTTGCCAAAAATAAAAGTACTGATTTATGAATATTTTATACTTTATTTTATGTTCATTAATTAATTTAGCTTTAATGTTTTTGGTTTTTTTTATTGAATTTCTTGTTATTGCTAAACTAAATATTATTGTTTCTTCTGTTTTTCAGTTTATTTTGGTTTTTTTTATGATTATTATTTCAATTGTGGTAAGCTATTTTGTATCAAATATTTTTTTTAAAAATATTATTTCTAAGTTTTTTAATCTGGATAAATAAAGAGAGAGGCTTTGGTGAGTTTGCGGATTTTAGTTGCTGGGGAAGTTATAGGCAAGCCTGGCATTATTGTGATGAAGAATTTTTTGTCTTCTTTTAAACAAAGAAATGGCATTGATTTTGTGATATCTGGTAATAATTTTACTACAGGGTTTCGAGGCCTGTGTAAAAGACATGCATTTTTGCTAAAAAAGTATGGTATTGATGTTTTGACTTTAGGAGAAAATGCGTTTGTAAGAGCTGGACTTAGCGATGAACTTGATAAATATAATTTTATTTTAAAACCTTTAAATTGTCCTGCCAAATTAAAAGGTTATTCTTATTTTATTTACAATGTTAATGGCAGTAAGGTTGCCGTAATTAGACTTGTTGGACAGACAGGAATTACAAAATATAATTTTAATAATCCTTTTTTTGCTTTTGATTATTTTTACGAAAAAATTAAGTTGCATACTAATAATATAATTGTACTCTTTGATTCAAATACTACTGCTGAGGTTAATGCCATGTTTTTTTATCTAAAATCTAGAGTTAGTGCTTGTCTGGGTATTGGGAAGAGAATATTAACAGCAGATCTTAGAATTTTTGATCATACTGCAGTTATTACTGATCTTGGTAGAGTTGGCAGTTTAAATAGTGTTATTGGATACGCACCTAAATTTGAGATAGATAAATTCTTACGAGGTTTTTTAAATAATCGATTTACTGAATCTTGGGATGGGCTTGGTTTTAATGGTGTTATAGTTGAGATTAATGATGGGAAAGCTGTGATGGTTGAAGTTGTAAGGGAATACATCGATTTTGATGCTAGTCTTGAGAATAGTAATAACGTTTAAAACGACACCTTTAATTTTCTAAAATGTGTTTTATTGATGCAAGCTTTGTTTAGTTTGGAGGTAATAATGTATAGCTATCTTTTAGAGGGTGGTTTTAAAATAGGTGGAAAGATAACAGCTAGTGGAAATAAGAATGCAGCTTTGCCTTGCATTGTAGCGGCATTGCTTACAGATGAGGAAGTTATTTTAGATAATGTTCCAGATATTAAAGATGTAGAAGTTATTTTGCAAATTTTAAAGGACATAGGGGTTGAGGCGTTAAGGGAAGGTAATATCCTTAAAATTAAGGCTTTAAATATTATGAAAACTGAGTTAGATTCTTCCTTGACAGATTTAATTAGAGCCTCAATTTTGTTGGTGGGACCTATACTTGCTAGGTGTGGGAGAATCGATATTGCTCCCCCTGGTGGAGATGTTATTGGCAAAAGGCGTCTTGATACTCATTTTTATGGACTTGGTAAGCTTGGTGCTAAGTTAATAGAGAATAAACGGATTGTTTTAGAAATAGATAAATTGGTTGGTGCTGAGATGTTTTTAGATGAGGCATCAGTTACTGCCACTGAGAATATTATTATGGCCGCTGTTCTTGCTGTTGGTGAGACAGTGATAATGAATGCTGCATGTGAACCGCATGTGCAAGATTTATGTAGCATGTTGAATGCTATGGGTGCTGATATTTCTGGTATTGGTTCTAATATGCTTAGAATAAAGGGCGTAAAAAAATTAAGTGGAACTAGATTTCGCATAGGTGCTGATTTCATGCAGGTAGGTTCTTTAATTAGTCTTTCTGCATTAACAGGGGGTGAGCTTGAGATTAACAAGGCTGATCCTAAGAATTTTATCTTAATAAGACATGTATATTCAAGGCTTGGCATTAATTTTGAGTATGACAACGAAAATATATATGTTAAGGAAAAACAGTCTTTAAAGGTGAAATTAGATTTTGGGGGACATATTCCCAAGATTGATGACGGACCGTGGCCAGCTTTCCCAACAGATCTTATGAGTATAATGATAGTAACTGCAACTCAAGTTCAAGGAACTGTTCTTATTTTTGAGAAAATGTTTGAATCAAGAATGTTTTTTGTAGACAAGCTTATTAAAATGGGTGCTCAGATCGTTCTTTGTGATCCCCATCGTGTGGTAGTTACAGGGAAAACTATTCTTAAGGGAAGTAATGTGTCCTCTCCTGATGTTAGGGCTGGTATGTCTTTGCTTATTGCAGCTCTTTGTGCTAAGGGTGAGAGTCGTATTCAAAATGTTTATCAAATTGAGAGGGGATATGAGGATGTTGTTACCAAGTTAAGTTCTCTGGGAGCAAAGATTAAGAGAGTGAAAGAGCAATAAATTTTATTTTTATTAGGTAAAAGTAAGCTTGCCTTTTTAAGAAAGGCAAGATAATAGAATGTTATTTTTAGTGTTATCCAGATTTATGGGTTAGTCATGTGTTTTACATAAGTTTCACAATCTATTTTATTTATTTGTTTTTTTAGAGTTGAATAAAAGCGTGCTTTTTCATAAAACTTGCCAATTTGTCAGTATAATAGAATGCAAGGTATATTTTTATGTCAATAAGTAGGACTAAAATTAGAAAATTAATATTGGAAGACAATTTATATCGAGTGCTTTTAGTTATCAGTTTTCCTATCGTGGCAACTAATGTGTTTCAGGCTTTTTATGAATTTGCAGATATGTTTTATGTTGGGAAGCTTGGGGCTATGCCGCTTGCTGCATTATCTCTTACTGGGCCTATTAATTTCCTTATTATGGTTTTTGCTATGGGAATGGCTACAGGAAGCGTATCGTTAATGTCTAGATGTATTGGGGAAGAGACTTTTGCTAAGTTTTCAAAATATGCAGGGCAATTGATATTTTTAAATTTTGTATTGTCTTTATTTGTTACAGTTTTAGTTTTAATATTTATAGATCTTATTTTAGATGTTATGGGTGTAAGTGGCGAGCTTAAAGAGCTTGCAAAATCTTATTTTTATGTTGTAATCTATGCGATACCCATAATGTTTTTAAGTATTGCTGTTGTATACATATTAAATGCTCAAGGCGAGACTGTCATTTCAATGATGCTAATTTTGGTTGCAAATATTATTAATTTTATTCTTGATCCAATTTTAATGTTTACTTGTAATTTAGGTATTGCTGGTGCTGCTTGGTCTACTCTTTTTGCAAAATTAATGACAGTTTTTTCTTATCTTTTTTTTACTTATAGACTAAATTGTGGACTTAAAGTGCGCTTAAAGGATATTGTTCCAGATATTGCTATAATAAAAAATATTATTAACTTAGGTCTTCCAGCGGCTTTTGGCCATGTTATGGCTTCTTTGTCGTTTTTAATTTTTAATTATATTGTAATTCAAATTGGCTCAAAATTTTTAGCTGCTTATGGCATGGCCAATAATATTATTTCTTTTTTACTTCTTCCTGGAATGAGTATTGGTACTGGAATTGTTTCAATTGTTGGACAAAATCTTGGTGCAAAAAATATTAGCAGGGTAGAAGATACTTTAAAAAAGGGATTTCTTGTTACCTTAATAATAATGATCACAGTTGCATCGTTCATAATATCTTTTAGAGAGATTATAATAAAGATTTTCACAGATGATTTAGAAGTTTTTGATTATGCTAATCGTTATTTATTATTGGCATCAATTGGAACTGTTGGATTTGGATTGCAACAAGTTTTTTTTGGAGGATTGATAGGCGTAGGACTTACAAAGATTGTTATGATTGTTAGTTGTATTCGTCTTTGGATTGTTCGCTTGCCAGTTGTGTTTATCTTTCAATATTTTGGAGTTATAGAAGATTCGTTGGGATATGCTTTTATAATTTCAAATTATGTGGCTTTAATTATTGTGTTGTGTTTGACTTTTACTAGATATTGGATGAAAATACAGTAATATTAATTTATAAATTGGGATTGATTTACATCATATTTTAACTTAAGTTCTTTAGTTCAAGATGCTAAGGGCTTGCCAAAGAGCATTATTTTTAATAATTCTTACCAGAAAAAAATATAATCAATTTAATGAGCATGTTTTGGTTCATTTTATGTTAGTTTTATGTTGGTTGGATTAAAAATCAAGAGTGAATAATATTTATATTAGGAATAGAGAAATTATATAAAATTGGATATTGATAAATTAATCTTGTTTTAAAAATATATAAAATATATTTTTTTGTTTCTTGTTGATATTGATATTTAGTTTAAAAGTTTTTTCTTCTTCTGCTTTAATGCCTTCTTTAATTAGATGACCGGTTTTATTTCCTTTCTTAAAAATTGCTAATGAATTTTGCTTTATATCTGTTTTTCTGTTGTTTTTAAGAGTAATGATTAATTCGTTTTTATTGTTAGTATGAAATCTTATAATTTCAATCTTTTCTGTATTTTTCTTTATGCTGATAATATGGGTAATATCTCTGCTGATTTCTTTTGATTTTACGGAATTGTTTTTTATACATGATATAGTTATGGATACAATGAGTATTGTAATACTGTTTAATAGTCTATGTTTCAAATTGTGTCGTGACATATTGTTATTTTATTGTAATCCTTTAACCGTAATCTTAGAATAATCGGTAAATTTTAATATTCATATCATTATTTTCTTAAAATTTACCTTGTCTTTATGATTGTCAACTGTGCATTAGCACAATATTGCTTGTTTTGTATATTTTATATTAAGACATTAAACGTATTGACTATATTTTAAATAATATGTAGACTAATAGAGTTATTAAGAATTCTTTTAGAAAAACACGAAAAATCGGGTCAATTTCTAAGAAGTTATGTTTTTTAAATATAGTAGTTTTACTTATTTTATGATTGTTGTATCTTAATGAAGAAACAAGGTAGAATTCTTAAAATAAGAGTTTTGAAGAATAGGTAAAAATTGAGAGTATAAATTTTGGGAGGTGATTCATGGCTAAGGAAGTTTTTCAGAGAACAAAGCCGCATATGAATGTGGGTACAATAGGGCATGTTGACCATGGTAAGACAACATTAACAGCAGCTATTAGTATTTATTGTTCAAAGGTAAATAAAGATGCTAAGGCGCTCAAGTATGAAGATATTGATAATGCGCCTGAAGAGAAAGCAAGAGGAATAACAATTAATGCCAGACATATTGAGTATGAAACTGCTGGTAGGCATTATGCTCACGTTGATTGTCCCGGACACGCTGACTATATTAAAAATATGATTACAGGTGCAGCTCAGATGGATGCGGCAATATTGCTGGTTGCTGCTGATAGTGGAGCAGAGCCTCAGACAAAAGAACATTTACTTCTTGCGCAGCGAATGGGAATAAAGAAAATAATAGTGTTTTTAAATAAATTAGATTTAGCAGATCCTGAACTTGTTGAACTTGTTGAAGTTGAAGTTTTGGAACTTGTTGAAAAATATGGATTCCCTGGCGATACACCAATAGTCAAGGGTTCGGCTTTTGGGGCTATGTCAAATCCTGATGATCCTGAAGCTACAAAATGCATAAAGGAACTTCTTGAAACTATGGATAGTTATTTTGATCTTCCTGAGAGAGATATTGATAAGCCATTTTTGCTTGCTATTGAAGATGTTTTCTCTATCTCTGGACGTGGTACTGTTGCTACTGGTCGTATTGAAAGAGGTATTATTAAGGTTGGACAAGAAGTTGAAATCGTTGGAATTAGAGAAACCAGAAAGACAACTGTTACTGGTGTTGAAATGTTTCAAAAGATTCTTGAGCAAGGTGAGGCAGGGGATAATGTTGGTCTTTTGTTAAGAGGTGTTGATAAAAAGGATGTTGAGAGAGGTCAGGTTATTGCTGCTATTGGTACAATTACTCCTCATAAAAAGTTCAAGGCTTCTATATATTGTCTAACTAAGGAAGAAGGCGGAAGACATAAACCATTCTTTTCAGGATATAGACCACAGTTTTTCTTTAGAACAACTGATGTTACAGGTATGGTTAGCTTAGAGGGCAAGGAAATGGTTATGCCTGGAGATAATGTTGACATTGTTGTTGAACTTATATCTTTAATAGCTATGGATAAAAATGTTGAGTTTGCTGTTAGAGAAGGTGGTAGAACAGTTGCTTCAGGAAGGATTCTTGAAATATTGGAATAGTGTAGGGTTTAGAGGTTTTTATATCTCTAAAGTTTAGGAGAATAAATTGATTACTAAAGATAAGATACGGGTAAGACTTTTTAGTTTTGATGTTAAGATATTGGATCAGAGCGCTGAATCTATTGTTAGGGCTGTTCAAAAGTCTAAGGCACAAATTAAAGGTCCTATTCCTTTGCCGACAAAGATAAAGAAATATACTGTTTTGCGTTCTCCTCATGTTAATAAAAAATCAAGAGAACAGTTTGAAATGAGAACTCATAAGAGGCTTATTGATATTTTAGAGCCTACTTCTGCTTTGATGGATTCTTTAATGAAATTAGAGCTTCCTGCAGGAGTGGAGGTTGATATTAAGCAGTAAATAGATTTTTTAAGTTATGAATTTGAGGTGTTTTAATGTTGGGATTGATTGGAAAAAAAGTTGGCATGACGCAGGTCTTTCAAGGCAATGGAGTTGTGGTGCCTGTGACGGTGATAGAATTTGAGCCCAATTATATTATAGGAAAAAAGACGGTAGAGAGAGATGGGTATGATGCTCTGATAATGGGCTCTGTCGATCTTAAGAGTTCTAAAATTTCAAAACCTATAAAAGGTCAATATAAAAACCTAGAAAATGTTGAGCCTAAGAAATATGTGATAGAATTTAAAGGACTTAAAGGTTATGATGCTGGTGATGAGGTTGGCCTTGATGCTTTTAAAGAGATTAAGTATGTAGATATTACTGGTACTACTAAAGGTAAAGGTTTTCAAGGGGCTATGAAGAGACATAATTTTAGTGGTGGTCCATCTTCGCATGGTTCTAAGTTTCATAGACATCTTGGTAGTACAGGTCAAGCTGCTACACCTTCTAGAACCTTTAAGGGCACTAAAATGGCTGGCAGAATGGGTGGAGAGCAACAAACTATTCAAAATCTTGAAGTTGTTTTTATTGATGAGGAGAAAAGAGCCATTTTGGTAAAAGGAGCTGTGCCAGGAGTTAAGGGTTCTTTTGTTATTGTTAAAAAGGCAAAAAAAGTGGGTGTTTAGTATGGAAAGAAAAGTTTTTTCTAAGGATGGACAAGAACTTCGAACTATAGATTTAGAGGATAGAGTTTTTAATATAGATATTAGTTATGGTTCTATATATAATGCTATTAATAATGAGCTAGCTAATCTTAGAGTTGGAACAGCTTCAACTAAAACTAGGTCTGAGGTTAGGGGTAGTTCAAAGAAGCCTTGGAAACAAAAAGGCACAGGACGTGCAAGGGTTGGTACCAAGAGGAATCCAATTTGGGTTGGTGGAGGTATAGCTTTAGGGCCAAAACCAAGGGACTATAGTTATAAGCTTCCAAGGAAAGTTAAACGACTTGCTTTTAGATCTGTTTTAAGTTTATGTGCATCTGCAGAAGATAGATTAAAGATCGTTGAAAATTTTACTATTGAATCAGGAAAAACAAGAGAGCTTGCTTCGATAATGAAGCATTTTGTAAAGATTAATGGTAAAACAGTAATTTTATTGGGCAATGATGATCAGATGGTTAAAAGAGCAGGACGCAATATAAGAGATTTAAAGATTTTATCGTTCAATAGACTTAGAGTTGTTGATTTATTTTATGCTAAAAATTTAATAGCGCTTGAGTCTGCTGTTAATGGGCTTAATGAGCTTTATGTTAAATAAGATGGATAGTAGGGATGAGTTATGAAAGCTTATGATATAATAATTTCGCCTATGCTTACTGAGAAAACTAATATTCAAAGAGAGAATATGAATGTTTATGCTTTTAAGGTTAAAAAGCAAGCAAATAAAAAAGAGATTGGTGCTGCTATTAAGGAACTTTTTAATGTTACTCCAATGTCATGTAATTTGCTTAATGTTAAGAGCAAGGTTAAAACGGTTGTGTCAAGAAAAGGTTATCCTATTGGCAAAGGGAAAACTTCTTCATGGAAAAAGGCGTATGTTTATCTTAAAAAAGAAGATAAGATAGATATTTTTTAGTAGGTTTGGAGAAAAATATGGGTATTAAGACTTATAGGCCAAAAACTTCATCTTTGCGTTATAAGACAACTTTATCATTTGATGAGTTGAGTAAGGGTAATAACCCTTTGAAGTCTTTAACTAGAGGGAAGGTATCTAGGGCTGGAAGAGATTCTTCTGGAAGAATTAGTGTTAGAAGAAGAGGTGGAGGACATAAGAGACGGTATAGAGAGATTGACTTTGGCAGAAGGGATAAGTTCGGTATACCTGCTCGAGTTGTATCTATTGAGTATGATCCAAATAGAAGTTCTAATATAGCTTTGCTTGTTTACAAAGATGGGGATAAGAGATATATTATTGCTCCTAAAGGAATTAAAGTCGGCGATATTTTAGAGAGCGGTCCAAATTCCCCAATAAGGATTGGTAATGCTTTGCCACTTGAGAATATTCCTGTTGGTAAGACAGTGCATAACATTGAGCTTAATATTGGAAAAGGTGGACAGCTTGTAAGAGGTGCTGGGGGATATGCGATGGTGCTTGCTTCTGAGGGAGATTATGTAACAGTTAAGCTTCCATCAGGCGAGATGCGCATGATTTTTAAGAAATGCATGGCAACTCTTGGAGAAGTTGGAAATGAAGATTACGTAAATGTTTCTATTGGTAAGGCTGGTAAGAGTAGATGGCTTGGCAGAAGGCCTAAAGTAAGAGGTGTTGCGATGAATCCTGTAGACCATCCGCATGGAGGTGGTGAGGGTAAGACTTCTGGTGGTCGTCATCCTGTATCACCTTGGGGGCAGCCAACTAAGGGATATAAGACCCGGAAGAAAAAGAAGTATTCAGATAAATTTATCATTAAAAGAAGAAATAAGTAGGAGTGTGTAGTGGCAAGATCTATTAAAAAAGGACCTTTTATAGAAAAAAGTCTTTATCAAAAAGTTTTGGCCTCTTCTGGCAGAGAGAAAAGGGTAGTAATTAAAACCTATTCCAGAGCCTCAACAATAATTCCTGAGATGGTAAGTCTTACTATATCTGTTTACAATGGGAAGTCTTTTATTCCTGTGTATATTACTGAGGATCTTGTTGGGCATAAGCTTGGAGAATTTTCACCTACAAGAATTTTTAGAGGACATGCTAAATCAGATAAGAAGGGAAGGAAGTAGAGTTTATGTTTGTAAATAGAAGATATACTGCAAGAGGCAAGAATTTGCCATCTTCTCCAAAAAAAGTAAGGCCTATAGCCGATAATATACGAGGCAAACCTTATACTGAGGCCGTTGCAATACTTTATTCTATGCCCAATAAAGGTGCTAAACTTTTAGGTAAAGTGGTCAAGTCAGCAGCATCGAATGCTATGTATCATAATAGGAATCTTTCTGAAGATATGATATTTGTAAAGACAGTCATGGTAGACGATGGAAGAAAGCGTAGAAGCATTTGGCCTAGAGCTAGAGGTAGAGCAGACAGGCTTGTTAATAGAAGTTGTCATATTTTTGTTGAAGTTTATGAAAAGATGTATGGTGGAGAATAAGATATGGGTCAAAAAGTACATCCTTACAGTTTAAGAATTAAGATTAATAGGGATTGGAAATCAAAGTGGTATTTTGATAAAAAATTATATTCTGAGATTCTTCACGAAGATTTCTTAATAAGACGAGAAACTATGAAGTTTTTTAAAGGAATTAGATTTGATATTTCTGACATAGAGATTATTAGAAATAATCTTCAAAGAGTGACAGTAGTAGTCTCTACCCCAAGACCTGGTTCTGTTATTGGAGTTAAGGGTGCCAATCTTGAAAAGATTGGGCAGTTATTAACTAGAAAAATATCTAAAAAGATTAATATTAAAATAAAAGAGATTAAGAAGCCAGAATTTGATGCGCAAATTGTTGCTAATGGAATAGCAAAGCAGCTTGAGAATAGAGCTTCTTATAGGAAACTTTTAAAGTCTTCGCTTTTATCTTCTATTTCCAAAGGTGTTCAAGGTGTAAAAATTAAGGTTTCAGGCAGACTTGGTGGAGCTGAGATTGCCAGAAGTTTTGAAGTTAAAGAAGGACGGGTTCCTTTACATACTCTTAGAGCTAATATAGACTATGGTTTTGCCGAGGCTCAAACAACTTATGGTGTTATTGGTGTTAAAGTTTGGTTGTTTAAGGGAGAAGTTTTAGGAAAACAGACTAATTCAGATGCTGGTCAGGTAATTAACAGAAAATCTTCAAGAGAAAAGAGTGAGCATTTTGACAGAAGTAGAGTAGATGATAGGGGTAGAAAAGTTTTAAATGACGATAAATTTTCTAAGGAAAAATTAGAACTTGGATCTAAATCCAATAATGATTTTAAAAAGAAAAATGGTTCTGATGTCTAGAATCTTTAAGGAGCGTTAAATGTTAAGTCCTAAGAAGGTTAAATATAGAAAGAAGCAAAGAGGAAGACTTTCTGGAGAGGCTCATAAGGGTAATAAAATATCTTTTGGAGAATATGGACTTGTTTCTCTTGATACATATTTTATTACTGCAAGGCAAATTGAAGCAGCCCGTGTTGCTATGACTCGTAGGGTTAAAAGGGGAGGTAAGGTTTGGATCAGAATATTTCCAGATGTGCCTTATACTAAGAAGCCGGCTGAAACTAGAATGGGTAAGGGTAAGGGAGGAGTTGATCATTGGAATGCTCCTGTTAAGATTGGGACTGTTATGTTTGAGATGGCTGGAGTGCCTAGAGAGCTTGCTGAGGCAGCAATGATGCTTGCCAGTTCTAAGCTCCCGGTTAAGACTACATTTGTAGTAAGGCGAGATTTGAGGTGAATTATGTTAAAAAAATTTAAGGATCTTACTCTTGAGGATATGAAAGCTAGGAGATTGGCTTTAAGAAAGGAATATATGGATTTAAGATTTAAGGCTGTGGTTGGTCATGTTGAGAATCCTTTAAAAAAACGAGAGCTGAGGCGAGACATTGCAAGGCTTAATACAATAATTCATGAATATGCAATAGGTATTAGGAAGGTTTAAGTATTATGGCAAGGGAAAATAAGAAAGATCTAATTGGAAAGGTTGTTAGTGATAAGATGAGTAAAACAATAGTTGTTGAGATTGTTCAAAGAAAAATGCATCCTATCTATCATAAGTACTTAAAAGTGAGTAGACGAGTTAAAGCTCATGATGAGAGAGAAGAATCAAGACTTGGAGATAAGGTAAGAATTATTGAGTCCAGGCCTATTAGTAAAGAGAAAAGATGGATGCTTGTTGAAATCCTGGAGAGGTCAAAGTAATTCCAGTCATTTTTATAGAGGAGATTGATTATGGTGCAGATACAGACATATTTAACAGTTGCTGATAATACTGGTGGTAAGATCGCACAGTGCATAAAAGTTCTTGGTGGAAGTAAAAAACGATATGCTAGGGTTGGAGACATAATAGTTGTTGCTGTGAAACAAGCAATTCCCAATTCACCTGTTAAGAAGGGAGATGTGCATAAAGCTGTAGTTGTTAGAACATCAAAAGAGATAAGACGTAAAAATGGGACTTATGTTAGATTTGATGATAATGCATGTGTTATACTTGATGCTAATTTAAATCCAAGAGGTAAGAGAGTTTTTGGACCTGTTGCAAGGGAGCTAAGAGATGCTAACTTTATGAAAGTTGTTTCATTAGCTTCAGAGGTAATATAAGGGGCTATTTATGAAGACAAAATTGAAAGTAGGTGATAATGTAAAGATTCTTTGTGGTAAGGATAGAGGGAAGACGGGTGAAATTGTTAGCATAGATAGAAAAAATCTTAAGGTTGTTGTCAAGTCTTGTAATATGGTTAAAAAAGTTATCAAGGCAAGAACCCCTCAAGAAAAGAGCAAGATAATTGATAAAGAAGCACCTGTAGACATTTCAAATGTAATGTTATTTTCAAATGGTATAACTTCAAGAGTAGGGATTAAATTTGAAAATAAAGAAAAAAAGAGATACCTTAAAAAGAATGGGGAGAATGTTTAGCTTATGAGTTATGTTCCTGAGTTAAAGAGGCATTATAAAGATAACGTTATAAAAGAGCTTGTTAGTGAATTTCAATATAAGTCTATTATGCAGGCGCCAAAAATAGAGAAAATTGTTGTTTCTATGGGAGTAGGTGATGCTGTTAAGAATAAAAAGCTTTTAGATTCAGCTATTTCTGAGCTTAGTCAAATTACTGGGCAACGGGCTGTTAAGACAAAGGCTAAGAAAGCTATTGCTGGATTTAAGATTAGACAAGGTCAAGATATAGGAGCTAAGGTTACGCTTCGGGGTAATATTATGTATGAGTTTTTATATAAACTTATTAATTTAGCGTTGCCTCGTGTTAAAGATTTTAGAGGTGTAGATGGCAATGCTTTTGATGGTAATGGTAATTACTCTTTTGGGATAGCAGAGCAAATAATATTTTCTGAGATAGATTATGATAAAATAGAGAGGATATCTGGCTTAAACGTTACGATAGTAACTACGGCTTTAAACGACAAAGAGGGTAAAGCTTTGCTTTCTAAGTTTGGTATGCCATTTAGTAATTAAAGGAGTTTTTATTTATGGCTAAAAAATCAATGATAGTTAAGGCCTTACGAAAGCCAAAATATAAAACAAGGCAAAAGAATAGATGTAAGTTATGTGGGCGTCCAAAGGGGTATATGAGAGATTTTGGTATGTGTCGTATATGCTTTAGGAATCATGCATCTGCAGGATTAATTCCTGGTGTCTCAAAATCAAGCTGGTAAGGAGAATTTATGGCTGTTACGCATTCAGTGGGAGATATGTTAACTAAGATAAGAAATGCAAGTAGGGTGAAGCATGAGTCTGTAGACTTAAAGATGTCTAAAATAAATAAGTCTATCTTAGACATCTTAAGGGAAGAAGGGTATATTAAGGGTTATAATATTTTTGATAATAAGGGCATTTCTTTTATTAAAGCAATACTAAATTATGATAGTAAGAGAAATCCGGCTATAAATAGAATAGATGCTATTTCAACTCCTGGTAGAAAAGTTTATTCTTCATACAAGAATATGCCAAGAATAAAAAATGGATATGGCATATTGATAGTATCTTCTTCAAAAGGTGTTATTACTGGCAAGCAAGCTAAAGATAATAAAGTAGGTGGTGAGCTAATTTGCTCAGTTTGGTAAGGTTTAAGAGGTAGGTAAATTATGTCACGTATTGGTAAACTTCCTATAAAGATAGTTGATTCTGTGAAAGTTGACATTAATGACAACATAGTAACAGTTGAGGGTAAGAGAGGCAAATTAAGCCAAGAAATAAATAGTAGAATTCGGGTTAGAGTTGAGGATAGTAATATTATTGTTGAGCGTTCTTTGGACGATAAACAGACAAGAGCTTTTCATGGGCTTTATAGAAGTTTAATTTTTAATATGGTTAAGGGAGTATCTGATGGATTTTCAAAATCTCTCACTATTAATGGTATAGGGTATAGGGTTGAGCAACAAGGAACGAGTCTTTTCTTTAACTTGGGATATTCAACTCAATTTGAGTATGTAATTCCTGAAGGAGTTAATATTCGACTTGAGGGTAATACCAAAATTGCTGTTGAGGGTATAGATAAGTGCAGAGTTGGACAGGTTGCTGCTGAGATTAGAAGTTTAAGGGTTCCAGAGCCATATAAGGGCAAAGGAATTAGATATGATAATGAAGTAAGCAGACGAAAAGTAGGAAAATCGGGAGTAAAAAAATAGGTTTTAGGTGAGTATTTATGAAAAAAGTAAAAGAAGCTGAAAAAAGAAATATAAAACGTAAGAAGAGAATAAGAGATAGAATTGGATTTGGTGTTGCAGATAGGCCTAGGGTTACAGTTTTTAAATCCAATAAATATTTTTATGTTCAAGTTATTGATGATATGGCTGGCCATACTCTTGCAAGCGTTTCTACCATTGAGAAGGATCTTAAGTTGAACAAAAATATTGATGATGTAAAGAAACTAGGTGAAGTTCTTGCAAAGAGACTTAAAGATAAGAACATAAGTAGGCTTATTTTTGATAGAAATGGTTATAAATATCACGGCCTTATTGCAAGTTTTGCAACTTCTTTGCGTGAAGCCGGTATTGATGTTTAGGGGGAATTATAGTGGAAGCTCAAGTTCATAAGAAGCAAATAGAGAAATTAATATCATTAAATAGAGTTACTAAGGTTGTAAAGGGTGGGAGAAGGTTTTCTTTTTCTGCTTTTATGGTTGTTGGTGATGGTGAGGGTCATGTTGGCTGGGGATTTGGCAAGGCTAATGATGCTAGTGATGCAATAAAGAAGAGTTTAACTAATGCTAGGAAAAACTTAAGATCTGTTCCTATTAAAAGGGGTACTCTTCCTAATATGGTCATTGGGGATTTTAAAAAAGCCAAAGTTTTAATTAAACCAGCAACTCAAGGTACTGGTATTATTGCAGGTGGACCTGTTCGTGCTGTCATGGAAGCATTGGGAGTCCATGATATTTTAAGTAAATCTCTTGGGTCAAATAATTCTATGAATGTGGTAAAGGCGACTTTTAAAGCATTTGACTTAGTTTTGGATGCTAGAAAGGTAGCAGCGATAAGAGGTAAAACTTTAAGGACTTTATGGAGTTAGTTTATGATTAAGAGAAAATTACGACTTCAGCTTAAAAAGATTAGATTTAAAGCATCAAGATCTAGAGCTAAGAATAGAGCTTTTATTCAGAAGATGGCAATAAATAGAGAAATTCTTGCTAAGAGTGACATTAAGGTCGAAGTTGAGCTTAAGAGAAGTCTTATTGGAAAATTAGATAGTAAGGTTAAGACATTGAAAGCTTTGGGTCTTAAGAGAATAGGAGATAGAAAAATTCATGTTTTAAATAAGTCTCTTCAAGGGATGCTTAATAGTGTAATTAGTATGGTTTTATTAAGTGAGGTAAAAAATGGTTAAGCTAAGGAGACCTTCAGGGGCTAATAAGTCTCGAAAAATTGTTGGTAGGGGTCCAGGTTCTGGTCTTGGAAAAACCTCTGGTAGAGGACAAAAGGGACAAAAAGCTAGAAATAGTTCACCAAGGATTGGTTTTGAAGGGGGACAAACCCCTCTTTATAGAAGACTTCCAAGAAGAGGTTTTTCCAATCATGATTATAAGGTGAAGTATGAGATTGTGGGACTTGGGGACATAGATAGAAAATTTGAAACTGGAGATTTAGTAAATTATAGTACTTTGTTAGAAAAAGGGCTTGTAGGCAAGAATAAGAAAAAGATCAAGATTTTGGCTAATGGCGGGCTTACTAAGAAGGTGAATTTTGAAGTTACTCGTATTTCAAAGTCTGCTGAAGAATTGGCAACAAAAATTGGTTGCAGTATTAAATTACTTTAGAATGGTAGTGAAATGAAGGGTTTGTTTTTTAATTTATTTTCAATTAAGGATTTAAGGAGCAAATTTTTATTTACTCTATTTATTCTTTTTATTTTTAGAGTGGGTTCTTACTTGCCAATACCAGGAGTAGATCCTGTGGCTCTTAGAAGTTATTTTAAATCTCAGTCAGATTTTTCAATTACTAATTATTTTGATTTTTTTTCAGGTGGTGCTTTTAGTAATTTTTCTATATTTATGCTTAGCATAGGTCCTTATATTTCAGCATCAATTATTATTCAACTTCTTGTTTATTCTTTTCCTTCTCTTAAAAAGATGCAAGAAGGGGATAATGGAAGGAAAAAAATCAAAAAATACACAAAATATCTAACGATTGTTGCGGCAGTAGCCCAAGGATATGCTACTAGTCTTTATGCTAAAAGTATTCCAGGAGCGCTTAATATACCTTTTTATAGATACATTTTCATTGCTATTTTAACAGTTACAACAGGTACTTTTGTTCTTTTATGGCTTGGTGAGCAAATTAATCAGAGAGGAATTGGGAATGGTGTATCTTTAATAATCTTTTCAGGAATAGTAGTTAGACTTCAAGCAGCTTTATTTAATCTTTTTCAAAGCATGAGAGATCCATTGCAAAATATTAATCCTGTCTTTGTGATATTAGTGCTAGGTGTTTTTATTTTAGTTGTGATATTAATCATATATGAGTATAAGGCACAAAGACGAATTGCTATTCATTATGCTAGAGCAAACTCCAGGAATACAGTTAGTTCGTATTTGCCAATCAAGCTTAACCCGTCAGGTGTTTTACCTGTTATTTTTGCATCTGTGCTTATTACCTTGCCTTTGCAAATTTTGAGTGGATTTGCTGGAACTTCTGCTCTATCAAGGCAAATTTTATCTTATTTAAGACCCAATGGGCTTTATTATACTTTATTGAATGTAGTTTTAATAATAGGATTTACCTATTTTTATTCAAAGATACAATTAAGCCCAAAAGATATAAGTAATAATATTCGAAAAAATGGGGGAACTATTCCGGGTATAAAGGCAGATGAGATGGAGGGCTATTTGGATAAAATTATGAATAGAACATTATTTTCAGGCTCTATCTTTCTGTCTATTATTGCAATTATTCCGTTTTTAGTGCAAAATATTTTTAGATTTCCTTATGATGTCTCAAGGATTATGGGTAGTTCTTCACTGCTTATTATGGTAGGAGTAGCTCTTGATACATTAATTCAGATTGATGCATATTTAAAGACTCAAGGATTGTCTCGTGGAACTGGTAAAAAGTATGCTTTTTTGCAGAAAATTTAGGAGTAATTTATGAAAGTTAGGGTAAGCGTAAAGCCAATTTGTGAAAAGTGTAAAGTAATAAAGAGAAAAGGTGTTTTAAGAATTATTTGTGATAATCTTAAACACAAACAAAGACAAAAATAAGGGGAAAAAATGGCTAGAATAGCAGGAATAGATTTGCCAAATAACAAACAACTTCAGATCGCTCTTACGTCTATTTATGGCATAGGAAGAGCTAGGGCTTTAGAAATTTGCGAAAAAACGGGTGTTTTGCCAGATAAAAGAGCTAAAGAGTTGGATAATGATGAAGTTAATAAGCTTAGAAAAATAATTGAGAGTGATTATGTTGTTGAGGGGAAGCTTAGAAGTGAGTTAGCTATGTCTATTAAAAGGCTTATGGATATTGCATGTTATAGAGGGCTTAGACATAGGAAAGGTTTACCCTTAAGGGGGCAGAGAACTAAAACTAATGCAAGAACTAGGAAGGGAAAGAGAAAAACTGTAGCTAATAAAAAGATGGCTTCTAAATAAAGTTGTTTTGCTTATGTAGGAGGGAGAAGCTTGAGTGCAAAAGTATCAACTAATAAAAAAAAGGTAAAAAGAAGTATTGGCGAAGGCAATGTTTATATACAGGCTACTTTTAATAATACAATCGTGACTGTATCAGACATAAGGGGAAATACTTTAGCTTGGGCAAGTGCAGGTGGAATGGGCTTTAAGGGTGCTAAAAAATCAACCCCTTATGCTGCTCAGATGACTGCAGAAGCAGCTTTAGGCAAGGTTAAGGATTTTGGTATTAATTATGTTCATGTTTTTGTTAAAGGTCCAGGAATTGGTAGAGAGTCTGCCATACGAGCTGTTGGATCAACAGGTATCATTGTTAAATCAATCTCAGATGTTACCCCAATACCGCATAATGGGTGTAGGCCTAAGAAAACTAGACGAGTTTAGTTAGAGGAGCTATTGATGTCTTTAGGAAAACTTTTAAAAGATTTTACTATACCTGATAGGATTGAATTTTTAAGAGGGGAGGATGATGGCTCTTATGGGAAGTTTATAATATATCCTTTTGAGAAAGGTTTTGGTGTTACTATTGGTAACACTTTAAGGCGCGTCTTGCTGTCTTCTATTGAAGGATATGCTATTTCTGCTATGAGAATTCAGTCTAATCAAGGTGGATCTTTAAAGATCGTTTCAAGTGAATTTGATTTAATACCTGGTGTTGTAGAAGATACTCTTGAAGTAATTGCTAATATTAAAAATATTCATTTAAAGTTAGATGAGGGAGTTAAGAGTGCAACAATAAGTGTTTCTGTTAATGGGAAAGATACTAATGTCTTAAAGGCAGTTCATCTTGAAAGAGAAGGTGTTGAGGTTTGTAATAAAGATTTAGTTATTGCTACACTTTCAAGTGAAGCGAATTTGGATTTTGAATTTCAAGTTGATTATGGAAGAGGGTATGTTTCTTCTGAACATAATGCTAAGTATTTAGAAGAAGTTAATACCATTGCACTTGATTCTATATTCTCCCCAATAGAAAAGGTTACATATTCTGTTGAAGATACTAGAGTTGGACAGAGATCTGATTATGATAAGCTTGTTATGGAGATTTGGACAACAGGTGTAATTAGTGCTAAGGATGCAATTAAAAAGGCGGCGTCTATAGTAAGGGAGTTTTTACTTCCATTGGTTAATTTTGAAGATAAAGTTGTACATTCTGTTGATGATTCTGAATTTAGAGATTCCGATATACTTAACATGAATATTGAGAAATTGAATTTGTCTGTTAGATCTCTTAATTGTTTAACCAAGGAAAATGTTAAGACTTTAGGAGAGCTTATTAGCAAGAGTGCAGAGGAACTTTCAAAGGCAAGAAACTTTGGAAAGAAAAGTTTAGAGGAAATAGTTGAAAAACTTAGTGTTTATGGATTGTTTTTGGGAATGTCTAAGACAGAAGCTCTAAAAATATTGAATAAAAACGATAAAATATCTCATTAGAAGGGAGACCATTTTTATATGAAGACTAAGGTAGGATTTAATAGGTTAAATAGAAAGTCAAGTCATAGAAAGGCGCTTTTAAAAAATATGGTAATTTCTCTTTTTAAGCATGAAAAAATAACTTCTACTAAGGCAAAGTTAAGTGAAGTTAAGAGATTTGCTGAGAAGTTAATTACAAGAGCTAAAATTGATAGCGTGCATAATAGGAGAGAAGTGTCAAAATTTATACATGATAAATTTATTCTTAATAAATTATTTACTAAAATTTCCCCTATCTTTAAAGAAAGAAAGGGTGGTTATGTTAGGGTTATTAAGCTAGGACGAAGGTATGGAGATGCAGCTGAGATGGCAATTCTTGAACTAGTTGATAAAACCTTAGAAGAAAAGTAATAGTCTTACATATTAAATATGTCCTTCTTCTAAAGGATTTATATTTAATTGGTTTGGTGGAATAGGGGGTAAATTGTATGTCATATATTACTTTTTCTTCTATTCTTGCTGGTATTTTAGGTATTGTATTAGGTTTTGTAATAAGAATTATTTTAGGTAGATTTTCTTTATTAAATTTAGATAAAAAGCTAAAGAAGGTACAAGAAGAGGCAATCTTAGAGATAGAAAATGAAAGAAAACGAGTTATTTCGCATACAAAAGCCCAAATGCTTAAAGAGAAGAATCAGCAAGATAGGGAAATAAGAGAACGAAAAAATGAAGTTTTTAATTTAGAGAGAAGATTATTACAAAGAGAAGAGACTTTAGATAAGAGAATATCAGCTCTTGATAAGCAGCAGAGTAGGATTGATTTTAAGCTTAAAGAATTTGAGCAAAAAGAAAAAATTATACGAGATAAGGAATTATCTCTTGTTAAAAAGTTAGAAAATATTGCTGGTCTTACAAAAGAAGAAGCAAGAAAGATTGTAATTGAAAGAGTTGAAAATGAATCTAAAAGAGATGCTCAGATTATTATTAATAAAAGTGAGCAAGAGGCTCAACTTTTAGCAGATAAGGTAGCTAAAGATATATTGGTCTCTACTATGCAACGCATAGTAACAGAGGTCAGCTCTGAGTTTACAGTTACTGCTGTTGAACTGCCTAATGATGAGATGAAAGGTAGAATCATCGGCAAAGAAGGACGTAATATTAGGGTTCTTGAGACATTAATAGGTGCAGATATTATTATTGATGATACTCCTGAGGCTGTTGTTATATCTTGTTTTGATCCAGTAAGAAAAGAAATAGCTAAAAGGACCCTTGAAAGACTTGTTGCAGACGGGAGAATTCATCCTGCAAGAATTGAAGAGATTGTTTATAGTGTTACTAATGAGATCAATAATATTATTCTTGAGGAAGGCGAGAAGGCAGTATTTGATTTAAATATACATGGATTTGATAAAAGACTGATTAGAGGTCTTGGAAGACTTTACTTTAGAAGCAGTTATGGTCAGAACGTTTTAAGTCATTCAAAAGAAACAGCAATAATCGGAGAAATTTTAGCTAAAGAGATGAAATTAGATCCTGTTGTTGTTAAAAGGGCATGTCTTTTACATGATATTGGAAAGGGCATGGAGAGTATTTCTGAGAATAGTGAGGGACATGCTATTACAGGTGCTGAGCTTGCTCAGAGTTGTGGGGAGAGCGATATTGTCGTTAATGCTATTGCTGCACATCATAATGAAATAAAGCCTGAAAGTTTTGAGGCTATCATTGTCCAAATAGCTGATGCTATTTCCGCATCTCGTCCTGGTGCAAGACGTGAGAGTTTAAATAATTACATAAGTAGACTTAAGAGACTTGAAGAGATTGCGTATGGATTTGAGGGCGTCCAAAAATGTTATGCAATTCAGGCGGGTCGTGAAGTTAGAATAATTGTTGATAATTTATTGGTTAATGATGAGAAAGCTACTATGCTTGCAAGAGATATTGCAAAAAAGATAGAAGTTGAGATGAGGTATCCTGGCAAAATAAAAGTTACTATTATTCGTGAGACTAGAGTTATTGAGTATGCAAGATAATGATGTTATTAGAGCTTTGATAATTGGAGATATCATAGGTGATGGGGGACTTAAAAAGATTTTTTTTAATCTTAAGAGTCTTAAAGAGAAGTACAATATAGATTTGGCAATTGTTAACGGAGAGAATTCCTCAGGTGGCTTTGGAATTACTCCGGAGATAGCGGAAAATCTTTTTAAGGCAGGTGTAAATGTTATTACTACAGGTAATCATGTTTATGCAGAAAGTAGTATAAGAGAATATTTGGATAAACAAGAGTATATTTTAAGGCCAAATAATTTTTCAGATCTACTTGAAGGGCATGGATATTGTATTTTAAATGTTAAGAATGAAAAGGTTGCTGTTATAAACATTCAGGGATTTTTAGGAATGACTTTCATTGTTAAAAATCCTTTTGAAAATATAAAAAAAGTTGTAAACATGATTAGGAATAAGGTTAAGACTATTTTTGTTGATTTTCATGCTGAGAGTAATTATGAGAAAGAAAGCTTTGGGTATTTTTTGAATGGATTGGTAACGGGGGTTGTTGGTACACATACACATATAATGACTCAAGATGAGAGAATTCTAGACAAGGGAACTGCTTATATTAGTGATCTTGGAATGACTGGTAGTTTAAACTCTGTAATAGGATTTAATCCTGAAATTTCTCTTAAAGGATTACTTGAATATGTAGCTTTACGAACAGAAACCGTTGAAGATGATGTAATTATACAGGGAGTTGTTATTACTTCTCATTTAAAGACGGGACGTGCTTTGAAAATTGAAAGAATACAGAAATAGTTTATTAAATGTGCTTTGTAAAACTTATCCAAGTTTAACAAGAGAAGAACTCAGAGTTCTAATTTTGACTGGCAGGGTGTATGTCAATTCTCATAAAGAAAGAAATCCTAAGGTTTTGCTGTTAAGAAATAGTAAAATAGATTTAGTAGAGAATAAATCTAGGCAGTTTGTTTCAAGAGGGGGATTTAAACTTTTTGAATCTTTAGAAACATTTAAAATTACACTTAAAGATAAAATCTGCATTGATGTTGGCGCTTCAACAGGTGGTTTTACGGATTGTCTTTTGCAAGAAGGTGCAAAGTTAGTCTATGCAGTTGATGTTGGATTTAATCAACTCTCTTATAAGTTAAGAGTTGATCCGAGGGTTAGAGTTTTTGAAAAGACTAATATTTTTGATATTCAACAATTTGACATGCAACCTAATTTAGCTGTTATTGATGTCTCTTTTAGATCTGTCGTAAGTATATGTGCAGATTTAATTGATAGACTTTCTGATAGGCTTATCGTTGCTCTTGTTAAGCCTCAATTTGAGCTTAAAGGATTAGATTTAGATATAAAAGATTTTAATGGTGTAGTTGAAAATAGGTATTTAAGTGAGATATTAGAGAAGGTAATTAGAAAATTTTATGATAATAACTTACAAATTAAAAATATTTTAAAACTTACAATCAAGGGACGGAAGGGAAATCAAGAATTTATGTTTTTAGTTGTTAAAGATAGTTCAATAAATCTTGCGCAATCTCTTGCACTTATTGGTGATATTAATTTTTAATATTTTGCGAGTTTTGTGTTATCTAGAATTCCTGAAAAGTTTAAATTTAAATCTTCAAGTATTATTGGATTGTTTTCAATTTTTAAGGTTATTCCATTGATGCCTTGAATTTCAAGACATGTTGAAATAATTTGCTTTATCTGATTGATTGTTCCTTCTACTCCAAAGCTATTTTCATAAAACTCTTTAGATAAATTTATGTGAGCAATTCCATCACTTATACTTAAGTTTAATACTTTGGTATTGATAGGAATTAGACTTAAGAAATTATTTTTAAGTTCATATTCATTCGGACCATTAATTAGTGCTTTTAATGTTTCTTTAAGAATATTTTTATCATATTGAATAGTTCTCTTAATCCCTTGTTTTAAAAAATGTCCCTCAGCAGTTACTTTTATAAAATATAGCTTAACTTCTTTTTTGTTTTTTAAGTGTTTTTGTTCTTGATATTTAAATTCTTCTTCAATCTTCTGTATTTCAGGTGGCTTGATTAAAAAATTTTCATTACTAAGTATTTTTATAGTTTCATTTTTTGTATTATCTAGTCTTGCTTCTATTTTATTAGGTTTTGATTGACTAAATTCAAAATTGTCATTATTGTCAATTTGTTCATTGAATATATTTTTAATTAGTGAATTTTGAATTATGAGTAATAAGCACAGTCCTGTTAGGAATATTGCAAATAATATTAAAAATATATCTATTTGATTAAAGCTACTTTTTTTTCGTTTACTATTCCTTTTTTTCCTTATCAATTAAGCATCCGTTTATAATTGGCATAAAGCTGTAATATTTGATATTATAATAGAAATACCTACATAAAGAAAGAGGCAGGTTAGCTTTGATTAATTCTAAAGTTCAAAATTATAAAAGTGTTCTTATTGCTGGCAGGCCAAACGTTGGAAAGTCTACTTTGTTTAATAAGCTTTTAAGCTCGAATAGGAGTATTACTGATGAGGTTTATGGAGTTACTAGGGATTTAGTAAAAGAGGTTTGCACAGTAGATTCTTATAAGTTTTATTTGATTGATGCTGGTGGATTTACCCTTTTAAGGGATGAACTTAGTAGGATTGTGGTTAATAAAGTTATAAGTTTGCTTGATAGCATTGATTTAATCTTACTTGTTTTAGATGTAAATGAAATGTTATTAGAAGATTATGAGCTTATTGAGAAGTTAAGAAAATATAGCGATAAGATAGTTTTGGTATTAAATAAAATAGATAGTAATCATAAGGAAGTTTTGACTTATGAATTTCAAAAGTTGGGCTTTAAGAAGAGCTTTTTAGTTAGTGCTACTCATGGAAAGGGAATTAATAGCTTAAGAATTTTTTTGAAAAACTCAGTGGGCAAATTGGCAAGTGAGGATAATACTGATGTTAAAATTGGTATTATAGGAAAGCCAAATTCAGGCAAGTCGACTCTTATTAACTTTTTAGCTGGAGATGAGGTTTCAATTGTGTCTCCGATAGCTGGAACTACAAGGGATTTTATTAAAGCAAGATTTCAAAGGAATGGTAAGATATTTGAGCTTATTGATACGGCTGGAATAAGGCGGAGAGCGAGAGTAAATGAACTTGTTGAACATTATTCTGTAAGTAGAGCTTTAAGAGTAATTGATATGGTAGATATTGTCTTTTTGTTAGTTGATGTTAAGGAAGAATTAACGGCTCAAGATAAGAAAATTGCACATTATGCAACTAAACGGGGGAAAGGGATTATTATTGTGTTTACCAAGTGGGATCTTGTAGATTCAAAGAGCGGTTATTTTGAGGCTTTAAAGAGTCGTGTTAAGTTTTTTTTTCCAGTTTTAAGTTTTTCTCCCATATTAAAAATATCTGTTCATAAAAAAGTGGGGTTAGATAATCTTTTTAAAGAAGCAATTAAATTAAAAAAACAACTTGAACTTAAGATGAATACTTCTGATTTGAATAAGATGTTAAGTTTATGGATTAAGGATTATCATTTGAATGCTTCACATAAAGTTAAATATATGACTCAGATTAGTGTTAATCCTGTTAAGTTTATTTTATTTGCGAATAAAATAACTAATTTTCCAAATTCTTATTATAATTATTTAGTAAATAATATTCGTAAAATTGGTTATTATAATATTCCAATTTTAATAGAACTGAGAGAAAAGACAAGAGACTTAAAGTGAGATATATATTTTTATTTTTGATAGTTGGGAATCTAAATCTCTTTGCATTTGAAAATTTTCTCTATGATTTTAGCGTTAGAGCAAATTATGCAAAATATTTTAATTCAAGTAATACTTTTTTTAAGATAAAATCTCAAAAATATTATATTGAAGATAATTATTATGTTGAAGTATCAAATTCAATATTGGGAGATTATGCTTACTATTCTTTTTTTAATCGAAAAAATGGAGTGTCTTACATTTTTCCAGGCTCTTATGTGATTAAAGTTGGAAGATATGGTATTGAACAGGTAAAAATATTTTTCCTTAATAGGGCAGATACTTTTATTAGAATAAAAGCAGGCGATGTTCATTCCAGTGCTGACTTTTATTTAATTAATACTTTAATTTATAAAGATATTAAATTGCCCTTTAAAATTAGTGATATTGCTACTGGTTCTTTTCTAGAAATAGCTAGATATATTAGTGATTTTATTGATTTTGAGCTTTTTAATCCTAAATATCTTGAAGCTTATGATAATATTTATAATATTGTTGAGAGTCTTAGAGCCTTTTTAAAGTCTTCTCCTTTAATGATTGAGATGCATGATGGTGCAATGAATGAACTGGGTGAGATGGTATATATTAAGACAGGTGAGCCTCAAAGAGAACCTGTAGGATTTAATTGTTCTGGATTTGGCAAATGGGTAGCAGATTCAATTTATAGGGCAATGACAGGAAAGCTTTTAAAAATAGAAGATCTTAAAGTTAAGCATATTGGCATTAGAGGTAATAGTTTTACGAAGTACTATGAATTTAGTAGGGATCCATTTTTTGGACTTGATTGGACTCGTAATATTGCCTATAAGCTTAAAAATATTCATGCTGCTCTGGATTTGTCTAGGGTTAAGGAATCGGATGTAAATAGTGTTGGTTTTATTAAATATGTTGAAAATCGTGGATATGAGATTGATAATTTAGAGTTTATTTTGTATTATTTAGCTGTAAAGGAGCCTGGTCATATGTATTTTGGCTCTATTAATACGACAATTAAAGGATTCCCAGGAAAGGTTTTTCATAAACATGTTGTTGTGTTATTTCCATTTATTGATAGAGAATCTATTTTTAGAGTATCTTTAATGGAAATTAATGATGAAACTTCAATTAAATCACTTAGAGGTAGATATCCAAATTCATATATTCATTTAGTTAAGGTTAAAGTTCCAAAGAATGTATCTATAGTGTCAATACCAGGAAGGATAAATAATTAGATATTATGATAAAAGCCGTAGTATTTGATCTTGATGGGACTCTTTATCCTGAAATGGGTATTAATTTAGTAATGTTTCCTGAATTTTTAAAAAATATTAAATTTTTTTTAGCTTTTAAGAAGGTAAGAAAGGAAATAAGAGTTTTACAAAGTGGGAGAAGCGTTCCTTCTAGTAGAGATGAGTTGATTTCTATGCAGGTTGAAATGCTTGCTAATTATCTGGGTTTTAATAAGAATCGGTGTGAATTTTTATTAAATAAAATATATTATGGTGAATCTTTTAGCAATAAATTTAGAAATCTCAAACCGTATTTTGGTGTTCGTGATTTGATTTATTCTCTTAAATCTAAGGGAATAAAATTAGGAGTGATGTCAGATTTTCCGATTGCAACTCGTGTTAGTAATTTGTTAAGAATTGAGGATAGTTTTTGGGATGTTCTTTATTCATCAGAGGATACCGGTTACTTAAAACCAAACAAAATAGCTTTTTTAAGGATTATAGATGAACTGGGTATAGATAGTAATCATATTTTATATGTTGGCAATTCTTATGAATATGATATTTTGGGTGCTAGTGGTGTGCGTATGAGAACAGCTTATCTTTCTAAGAGAAGATTGCTTGAAGATATGAAGTGTGATTTTATTTTTAGTAATTATAAAGACTTGCAAAGATATATACTTTTAAATATATAGAGTGTGGGTAAAATATTTATGATAGATTTTGTAACCATTTTGGTTAATCTTTTATTGGTTTTTGTGATTTTATTTATTTATAGGCAGTATGACAGACGTTCAAGGGCTTTAGAGAAGATTAAAAAATTTATTGATCTTGCTAAGGATAACCTTGAGGATTTTATTGATGAGAAAACAAAAGAGATAAGTAATCTTGCTGTTGATATGGAAGCGTATCAACGTTCTAGTATAGAGATCATAAAAAAAATAGACGAAGTTCAGCAAAAGATTAAAAATAAAAGTAATGATTTTGCAGAAGTTGAAAAAAAAATTGCTTATCATGATTCTATGCTTAAAGATCTAGATGACATGGCTCTTAAAGTGCAAGATAATATACAACGACTTCAAGTGGATGGGAAAATAGTAGATAAACTTTCAAAAACCTTAAAGAATTTTAATACTCAGATTGATTCTATTGATTCTAGATTAAATACAGTTTTTGAAAAATTCGATAAAGCAAATAAGGAAAATCTTGAGGCTATCAAGATTGAGAGTTGGGATAAGTTTGATAACACCATTAAAGATTTTAGTGTGAGAATGGATAACCTGGATAGGGATCTTATGTCTTATCAAGAATCTTTAGTAATGATTGAAGAGAAAAAGAGAGAAATTTTAGATAAGGGTAATGAAAAGCTTGAGAATGAGTTTAAGGAGTTTTTGTTTAAAATTGAATCTAGCATAGATAATTATGATAAATCAATGGAAGATTCTTTTAATATATATGCAACTAAATATAAATCAATAGAAAATTCTCTTGATCTTATTGTAGAACAAGCTAAGACTAAAATTAATGATAAAGAAGATTTTATTTTAACTAGATTAAATGAGGAGCTACAGATAAAATTTGATGAAGTCTTTATGTATGTCGATGAGCGCTCTAATCAGATAAGAGATAAACTTGAAGGCAAATTGGTATTAATTGATAATGAAATTTCTTCTCTGGGTTCTGTTTTTAAAGACAATACCTATTCTAGGCTGAATTCTCTTGAAGAGACTATAAGACAAGAGATGAGGCAGTATGAAGAGCAATTTGCAGATATTTTGGAGCAGTTTAGGGTTCAAATTGAATCTAATGTTGGTGATATTTATAGAGAATATGATAGTAGGATAAATCAATTTGATAAGGGCATAAGAGAGAGGATAGAGAGTAGCTTAAAGGATGCTAATTCTAAGATAGAGGGTGTTCAAGGTAGTGTTAAGACGTTGCTTGATGATCTTGAAGATGATTCTAATAGGATATATGTTGAATTTAAGGAAAAAGTTAAAGGGGATATTAATAGTTTTAGCGAGAATGTATTTTCAAGGATGAGTGATATTGGAAATGAATTGGAATTGAGACTTTCACATATAAGCACAGATATTCATGATAGGATTTCCAAGTTGGATGGTAACTTATATTCACAGCTTAAAGAAATGAATGAAAGGTTTGTTAATGATTATTCATGTTTAGATGGTAGCATTAGTTCAAAGTATGAAACTTTATTAGAAGCTTTGAATTTAAAAAGTAGTGAATTAGAAACCCAACTGGAGAGCAAGTACAAGAATGTTGCAGATAAGTTTGAGAGTGATATTGATAATTTTGCTATTAAATGTGATGAAAAGTTTAGCAAGATCTCTGAAAAATCAGATTATGATTATCAAAATTTTGAAATTACTAGTAAAAAGATAAAGGAAGGTATAGGGTCTTTAAATGATTTATTAGTGCAAGACTTTGAGACTTTAAGAAGAGATTTCGAATCCAAGTTGAGTGGCATAAGCGCTGATATTAATGATGAAGTATCTAATTTAAAGAGTCATTATGGAGAGGATATAGGTAAATTTATTAGGCAAATGGAAGCTAACAAATTGCAACATGAACATTGGCAAAGGGAAGTAGGTTTAAATTTAGAGGATATTAAATTCCATTTAAATAAAACTAATGAAGAATTTTTAAATTTGATTGAAACTCAAAGGACTAAGGGAAAAGAACTTAGTGAGAATATTTTCAATGAACTCTCAGGACATATTCAAAAAAAAGCAATGGATATGCATACTAATTGGAAAGATGAGCTTATTGTTTTAAACAAATCTTTACTCGATATTAAGATTTCGAGTGAAGAATTACTCTTATCAGCTTCTTCAAAGATCGAGTCTTTTGAAAAAGATATTAATGAGAGACTTGAATATGTCTCGTCAAAGACGGAAGATTTTGAAAGTTCAGTATTAGATAAATATAAAGAATTAAGAGATATGTCATATAAGAACAGTGAAGAGACTTTATCAGGGATTAAGGAATTTATTGATGATCAAGCCGAAATAATTCACGACAAAATTATTATGATGCTTAATGGACTTAATGATGACTTTTCTAATAAAGAAGAATTAATTAAAGGCAAGGTAGAAGAACTTGATTATAGACTTAAAGATTTCAAAGTTGAATGCGAAGATGTTTTAAATAATCTTAGATCAGACCTTGATGGATTTATTGAATCTAGGATGCAAAAAGTCTCTGAAATTAAAGTGGATAATCAGAGGCAGATAGATACTTTTTTAAGTCGAATATCGGAAGACATTTTAAGTAAAAGAGATATGCTTAATAGTGAAATAGATAATAAGCTTAATGATTGGCAAGGTAAGTTAAGTGAGATATCAGTTAATATTGAGAACATATTATCATCAGGAAAGATTGATATAAATGCAATTGATTCTGAGATGACTTTAAAGATCAAGGATCTTAAGACTACTTTTGAAGGGCTTGAGAGTTATTATCTTGAAAAAATAGATGAATTTAGAAATCAAGGGAATGTATATGCAGATGAACTTCTGAAAAACATTATGAATCATTTTGATGCAGATACTAAAGAGCTTGAGGAAAGTTTATCTAAGAAATTTGCTACAGTTTTAGAAAGGTCAGAAGAGTTTGTTAAGGAAGTTGATAGTTTGCTTAAGGATAAAAGGACAGATATTTCTTCATTCCAGGCAAGTATTGATATTACCATTGATTCTCTTAATTCAAGATTCTCTGATTTAAATAGAGAAATTAATGAAAAATATAGTAAAGTAATATCTGATTCTAGAGGATATTCAGAAACACTTGCAAATAAATTAGAAAGTGAGATAGGATATGAGATTGAAAATGTAAATAGAAGGCTAACAGATAAAATAGATATTCTTAACAGGAATATGGATGAAAATTTAGAGAAGTTTAAATCATCTTTTGATGTATCAAAGTATCAAGTTGAAAATTTTGAAATCAAAATTAAGAACATAATAGAGCACGAGGAACTAAGAATTGGCGAATTCTTTAGAGAAATTGAGCATCAGTATAAAATTAGACGAGAAGAGGCAATTGATTACAAGAAAACCATAGATAGCGATATTCTTCAGTTAAGAGAACAGTTTATAGGAGTAATTAATGAGCTTAAGAATAATATTGAGGATAAATCTGAATTTTTAAATGAGCTTTATAAAGAAAGATTTAAGATTATTGAAAATAATTTCGAAGAGAGATATTCAACATTTTTCATTGAGAGCGAAGGGGCTATTTCAAAGATTAGAGATGAAATATATAAGATACTTACAGATAATGATGAGCACTTGAGGGCAAAAATTTCTGAGATGGATCGTAATTTCGAGATAATCGAGGAAAGGTCAAAAGAAATTTTAGAACTTGAGGAAGGTTTAAGACAGAAAATACAAGAGGATAGTAATAACATATATAATCAATTTGATGCCATTAAGTCTGGTATTGAAAAAGAAATGAAATCCCAATTTGATATGTATATGATGAGAGCTACTGCTGCAATTGATGAAGAGATTGAAAAGTATGAGCATGGGATTAATGAGAAGATATCTGCTATTAAGTCAATTGAAAATCATTTTGAGATGATAGAGAAAGATTTAAAGGATAAAATTAGTGGATATCATAATGAATTAGATAAAACTCTTGCTTTGAAATATGCTGAGCTTGAAGATAAGTATGATGAGAAGTATTTGTTTGTAGAGAAGAAGATAGATGATAAGACTACTTCAATTGATGGTCTTATTGCAAGCAAATATGCTGAGCTTGAAGATAAGTATGATGAGAAGTATTTGCTTGTAGAGAAGAAGATAGATGATAAGACTACTTCGATTGATGGTCTTATTGCAAGCAAATATGCTGCGCTTGAAGATAAGTATGATGAGAAGTATTTGCTTGTAGAGAAGAAGATAGATGATAAGACTACTTCAATTGATAGTCTTATTGCAAGCAAATATGCTGCGCTTGAAGATAAGTATGATGAGAAGTGTTTGCTTGTAGAGAAGAAGATAGATGATAAGACTAATGCAGTTGATGGTCTTATTGCAAGCAAATATGTTGAGCTTGAAGATAAGTATGATGAGAAGTATTTGTTTGTAGAGAAGAAGATAGATGATAAGACTACTTCAATTGATGGTCTTATTGCAAGCAAATATGCTGCGCTTGAAGATAAGTATGATGAGAAGTGTTTGCTTGTAGAGAAGAAGATAGATGATAAGACTACTTCAATTGATGGTCTTATTGCAAGCAAATATGCTGAGCTTGAAGATAAGTATGATGAGAAGTATTTGTTTGTAGAGAAGAAGATAGATGATAAGACTACTTCAATTGATGGTCTTATTGCAAGCAAATATGCTGAGCTTGAAGATAAGTATGATGAGAAGTATTTGCTTGTAGAGAAGAAGATAGATGATAAGACTACTTCGATTGATGGTCTTATTGCAAGCAAATATGCTGATCTTGATATCAAATATTCCGATATGTATCTTGATATGGAAAATAGATTAAATACATGTATTTCTGCTCTAACTGCAAAACTCTCTAGTTCAGGTGAAAGGATGGAGAGAGAGATTAATGAACAATTGCAAAATCTTGGTAAACTTAAGTTAAGCTTGAGTAATGTTGAGGAAGATGTATTAAAACTTAAAGAGGACTCTTATCACAATGTGTCATCTCATCTCAAACTTCTTGAAGAGGACTTTTTTAAAGATTTAAGAGAAAGAAGCGATAATTTAAAAAGTTCTTTGGAAAATTTTGTGGCATCCTCAGATCAAAGAATTGAGAATTTAGAGAGAGATATAATTAAGAGTTTGGAAGAAAAAGAAATCCTTATGAAGAATTTTAAGGTTGAATTCGAACGGGAACTTCTGCTTAATAAAGAAAATTTTTACTTGGAATTTAATAAAGAGTTTGACATCAGAAAAAGAGATGCGGAGAGCAAGATAGTTTCAATGGAAACTAATGTTACCAATCGAATAGATGAGTTTATTCAACTTGTAGACAATCGTCAAGATAATGTTGACTCTTGGTTTTTAAAAGTTAAAGATGATATGACAAATTGGCAAGAGCACACTTATAAAGAATTTGAAGAGAGAGCAGGTATTACAGCTAAAAGTTTAAATGAAATTAAGAGCGATGTTTTGGTTATTGAGAATGGCTTAGAAGTTATTAAAGATAGTGTTAATCAGAGAACAAAAGAAATTTTTGATCGTTTACATGTAGATATTAAGGAATTTGAGAATAGATCTTACCTTAATTTGAAAAATATTTCAGATGAGGTACAGGGTAGAGTTTTAAATATTGAAAATTCCATGGATTCTAAGATTAGTTCTATAAATGAGAAGATAAATTCACATGTTGAAGAGCTTGCAACACAAGTGGAAATTAGGTTTTTAAGTCAGCAAAAAGATATTGAAGATAAAATTCTTGAGGCTAATGAAAAATTAGAATATGAATTCAATTTAATGGCTTCTAGGCTTGAGGAAGAAAAGCAAGACATTGTAAATAGTTTTTTAAATGATAAAGGTGGTGTTGAATCCCAAGTAAAATTGATGCAAGATGATGTTTTAAAGCTTTCTGATAAAGTGAATGAATATAGAGCTAATATTGAGAAAACAATTAGGGAAAATTATGATTCTTTTACCAGCTCTATAAGAGAGGAGTATGTTTCTTTTGAAAATGAACTTAAGCATAGTTTAAGTTATTCAGAAGAAGAGATAAGAACTTTAAGGGATGGCTTGAAGGTTCAAGTTAATAGCATAGAATCTGAGTTTAAGGACAAATATAATTTCATGATTGAAGGTATTGATGAGAATGTGTCACAACTTAAGTTGAAGGTATTAAATTATGATAGTGAGCTTAATCATTTTATAGATGAAGTTAAGGACAATCTAATTGTATACAAGGCTGATTTGAAAGAAGAACTTGATAGTCGCTATGCTGTTATTAGTTCTAAGCTTGAGAATTTCAAGAGACTTGAAGTTGAGTTAGAGAAGAATAACGTACTGATTAAAGAAGTTTATTATTTCAAGGATAAATTAGAAGAATTACGAGAAGCTTTAGCAAATGAAATAAATCTTGTTCAAGGATATAAAGGTGACTTTGAAGGCATTATTAGAGAAATTGGCGATATTAAAGCTAAATCATCAGATATTATTGAAATATTTGATGATTTAAAGATGCATCAAATGGATATTGAGGGAATTAAAAAGGATCTATCTCAATTTCTTGAATTTTACACTTCCTTTAAGGAGAGGTATAAGAAATTTACAGAATCTTATGATGAAATGCAGCTTTACAAAACTAAGTTTAAGGAGATAAAGGAAGAACAAAATAATATTCTGGATAATTATGATAGGATTAGCAATAAAGATAGTTTATTAAAGTCTACATTAGAATCTGTTGATAAAAATTTTGATTTGATAAATGAAATAGAGAGTAGAATGCATGTATTATTTAAAGAGAGTTCTGGGTTTCAGCAGAGTCTTGGTGAGCTTAAAGGTATTATGTCAGAGCTGCTGGTAAATAAAGATTTATCGCAAGAAGTGCTAGATAATGCTCAAACTCTTAAAGAAATGCTAGGGGAAATTGATCGTAAATTGGAACATACTAGAAATATAAGAGAAAAGGTTGCAAAATCTGAAACTCGACTAGAAAATTTAAATATTGCTGCAGAAGAGAGAATTAAAACCCTTGGAATTCTTGTAAAAACAGAGTCTAAATATAAAGATAATGTTGGTCTTAATAACGAAACAGTTAGAGATTCTGTCATTAAGCTTATGAGACAAGGTTGGAGTGCCTTGGAAATTTCAAGAGCTACTAAATTATCTGTTGGAGAGGTTGAGCTTATTTTGGAACTTGGAATTATTAGTAAAAGTGATGATTAAGGGATAGTTTTGTGGAGAATAAATTTGAGGTAGTAAAGACATTACATCCCCTTGAGATAAAAGTGATTTTGAATTATAAAGAGGGAGATGATATTTTTGCTTTAAGGCTTGCTGCAGACTTACTTTATAATGAGGGGCAATCAAATAAAACAATTGAATGGCTTGTTTCTAAAGGTATTCTTAGAGAAACTTTTAGAAAGCTTAATGTGTTTTATCGTCTAACTGAAAAAGGTATTGATGCTTTAGATAATGGTTTAATTGAAGAGAAAATAATCAGTCTTGTATCTAGAAAGACAGTTTTCGTTGCCAATTTGTCATCAGAGTTAGAAATTGATGCTAGAGATGCTGGTAAGGCATTTGGCAATTTATCTAAAGAGGGAGTTTTGTCTTTGGGATTGGGTAAGGAAATTATTGTGAAAGATTTAAATCGTGCTAATTACAAGATAGTTAAAGAATTGCTTGTAAAAGCTAAAGATGGTGATCTCTTAGAAGATGATTTATCCCAAGATGAATTGTTAGTCATTTCTAATTATTCTAAGAAGAAAGGTGCTAGTGATGTGTTATTTAAAGTAATAGAGAAATTAGACTTAAAATTTGAATTTTCTAAGTTTGGATTAGAAGTAAAATCCGAACTTAGAGAGAGTAATTTAACAGGTGATGAGATTGTAAAGTTGACCCCTGAGCTTTTAAAAAATAAAGCTTATGAGAATAAAAATTTTAGGGCTTATAATATTCATGTTTCATCAAGTAAGACCTTTATTGGACGTGCAAATCCTTATTCAGAGTATATTGCTAAAGTTAAGGATAAACTTGTAAGTCTTGGTTTTGAAGAATTTGATGGTCCCTTAGTTGAGAGTGAGTTTTTTAATAATGATGCTCTTTTTATGCCTCAATTTCATCCTGCACGTGATGTGAGAGATGTTTATTATATTAAAGACCCAAGCTCACTTTTATCTTTGCCTGAGCCTTATTTTTCTAATGTTAAGGCTGTTCATGAGAATGGTTACACTACAGGTTCAAGAGGTTGGAGGTATGATTTTAGCGAGAGTATTTCAAAAAGATTAGTGCTTAGAACTCAAGGTACAGTGCTCTCAGCAAAGCAATTAATTAATGCAAAAAATCCTGGCAAATATTTTGGAATTGTTAGGTGTTTTAGATACGATCAAGTTGATGCTACTCATGGAGCTGATTTTTATCAAACAGAAGGAATTGTTATTGGAGATGTTAATATTAAGATTTTACTGGGTCTTCTTGAAATTTTTGCTAAAGAATTGGCAGGTGCTACTGAGGTTAAATATGTTCCTGCTTATTTTCCATTTACAGAGCCTTCAATTGAAGTGCATGTAAAGCATCCTGTGCTTGGTTGGTTTGAATTAGGTGGGAGTGGTATTTTCAGACCAGAGGTTACAAAACCTTTTGGAATTGATGTGCCCGTTATTGCTTGGGGTATTGGTATTGATAGAATGGCTTTAATGCATTTAGGTTTAAGTGATTTAAGGGAGCTTTTTACCCATGATATTGGTGATGTTGTATTAAGGCGGGGAAAAGTAAATGCCTAAAGTTGAAGTTTATAGAAGTATTTTATTAGGAAAGATAGGAAAAGATTTAACGGATTGTGAGCTTGTATCTATTCTTGAAATGGCTAAGGCTGAAATTTGTGAATTTTATACGGGTAATGACAAGATAAAAATTGAATTTAATGATACAAATAGACCCGATTTGTGGTCTTATACAGGACTTGCGCGTCAAATTAAGACATATCTTTTTGGTCAGTTACCTTCGTTTGAGTTTTTTTCAACAGCAGATAATTTGCAAAAATTTTATGGTGAAATTTTGGTCAGTCCTGAAGCATTTAGTATTAGGCCTTTTATTTTTGGATTTTTAGCAAAAGGGATGATTTGTAATGAGCAAATGCTTGAAACTTTAATTCAGTTGCAAGAAAAGCTTTGTCATAATTATGGACAAAAGCGTAAAAGAGTGGCAATGGGAATGTATTCATCAGCTTCTATTGAGTTTCCGGTAAGTTATGTTACATGTAATTCTGATTATAGATTTATTCCTTTAGGTATGGACATTGAAATGTCTATTAAAGAGATCAATAAGAGACATCCTAAGGGAATAGAATATGCATCAATTCTTGAGCATTTTACCGAATATCCTTTATTGTTGGATTATAATGATAAAGTACTCTCTTATCCGCCGGTAATCAATTCTCATGATATTGGAGCTTTAAAGGTAGGTGATACCGATTTGTTTATTGAAGTTACGGGAACTAATCTCGAGGCTACTTTGTTATCTTTATCAGTTGTTGCTTGTGATTTGCATGATATGGGATTTGAAATTTTACCAGTAAAGACTGTTTTTCCTAAGGAGACTCCATTTGGGAAGGAAATCATTTGTCCTTATTATTTTCAAAATACTCTAGAGGTTAGTGTTGAGAGTGTTAATAGGATGTTTGGTAGCAATTTTACAGTAAATGATATGTGTCTTGATTTAAAAAAATTAGGGATATCAGCGTACTTTAAGGAGTTAGATAAGTTTTATATTATTCCTCCTGTTTATAGGAATGATTTTCTTCACGAAGTGGATGTTATTGAAGAAATAATGATAGGTAGGGGATTGGATAGTTTTAAACCAGAGCTTCCCAAAGATTTTACTTTGGGAAAATTAAGTCAGATAGAAGAGTTTTCAAGAAAGATTAAAAATTTAATGATTGGAATGGGATTTCAAGAGATGATTTATAATTATCTAGGTTCTAGGACAGATTTTATTGAGAAGATGAATATTAAGAGTGATGAATTCTTAAGTGTTGCCAATCCAATGACAGAGGGTTATGAGTATGTTAGAGGCTCAATAGTGCCTGATTTACTTAAATCTGAGAGCATTAGTTCAAATTTCCCTTATCCGCATAAGATTTTTGAAATTGGCAAGGTAGCTTTAAAGGATTTAAGTAGTGTTGATGGTACTATGACTTATGATAATTTAGCTTTTTTGATGGCTGATAAGGAGTTTTCATTTAATGAGATTAATTCTTTAGTTTCATCTCTTTTTTATTATTTAAATATTGAATTTAAGTTAAGGGAATCAAGTCAAACTCTTTATATAAATGGTAGGGGAGCTGATATTTTAATCAATGATATCATTTTAGGTAGCTTTGGTGAGGTGTCGCCTTACATATTGAGCAATTTTGGAATTATGGTGCCATGTTGCGTTCTAGAGATTAATCTTAATAAGATTTTACATTAAAAGAAATGCATAAAATTTTTTATTTGTGGCATTTGAATGAAGTTATATTTAAATATTTGATGTAGTGCATTTTATAGGTTAAATGGAGTTAATGGATATTTATGTTAAAGTTTGAAACACTGGATATAAAAAAGAGCAATAAAAGAATTGTAAGAACAGAGATGGGCTCTGTTGAAGATGTGGTTATTGTTGGTTCAGGGCCCGCGGGGCTTACGGCTGGAATTTATACTGTTATGAGTGGATATAAGACAGTTGTCTTAGAGGGCCCTGAGCCTGGGGGACAGCTTACAACGACTACGGAAGTGTATAATTATCCAGGATTTAAAAATGGTGTGAATGGAAGAGAATTGATGTTAAATATGAAAGAACAGGTGATCAATCTGGGTGCTACCACGTATCTTGAAACTGTAAGATTCATAGAAAAGAGAGATAATATTTTTTATATCTTTACTGATAATTATATTTATAAAAGCAGAGCTGTTATTATTGCAGCGGGCTCGGTACCTAAAAAACTTGATACTCTTAAGAATTCAGATTTGTTTTGGAATAAAGGTATTTCTGTGTGTGCAATTTGTGATGGGCATCTTTTTAAGGGTAAAACTGCTGCAGTAATTGGTGGGGGCAATACAGCAATCTCAGAAGCTATTTATTTAAGCAAATTATTAAAAAATGTATATGTTATTGTAAGAAGAGATTGTTTGAAAGCTATTGCTATGCTAAGAAGAGATGTTGAAAAGTTACCTAATGTTGAGATTTTATATAACTGTGAGGCTATAGAAGTTAATGGAGATAATGTTGTATCTGGTATGCAAATTATGAATAGTAAGGATAATTCTACTTTTAAGTTAAGTGTAGATGGAATATTTATAGCTATTGGTTATAAGCCAAATACGGATTTTTTAAAAGGGTTTTTGGAATTAGATGAAGATGGATATATATCTACTCAAGCTCTTGTTAAGACTAGTGTTAAGGGAGTATTTTCGTGTGGTGATGTTAGTAACAAGCTTTATGCACAAGCTATTACGGCTGCTGCTGAAGGGTTCCTAGCTTCTGTTGAAGTGAGAAATTTTTTGGGATAATTGGTTGGCTTAATTATAAAAAATGTGTTAAAGCAAATTAAGTTGTCTTTTTATTTCAAATATTAAAATTCCTGTTGAAACTGATACATTCAATGAATCTATCTTACCCTTAGTTGGAATTCTTACTAAAAAATCTGAATTTTCTTTTATTAGTTTATGTATTCCTTTGCCTTCATTTCCCATAATAAGTGCAATTTTAGTGTCATTTATTGGAGTGGTGTTTATTGCCTTTCCTTTGATATCACTTGCATATATCCAGAATCCATTTTTTTTTAAATATTTTATTACGTTATTTATGTTTGGAACTACCAGTTTATTAACATATTGACTTGCACCAGAGCTAGTGCGCAAGATGGTTGCATTATCTTTTGCACTTCGTCTCTGGCTAGTAATTACAAGATCAATGTTAAATTGCTCTGATGTTCTAAGAATAGCTCCAAAATTTTGAGGATCTTCTATTCCATCAAGTATTAAGATAAATACATTATTTTGATGTTGAAATTCTTCTAAGAATTCTTCTAAGTTTTTATCTTGTTTTTTTGTATTGTTAGATTTTAAAGTTTTTAATTTTAATGCAAAACCCCTATGATCGTTGTTGCCAATTATCTTGGCAAGATCATTCACTTTTATTATTTGAATTTTATGTTCTTTAGCTAGTTTTTCAATGTTTATACTCTTTGGACTTGTCTTTGAAATGTATAACCTAAGTCCTTTATTATTTTTTATGCTTTCGATTATTGAATTGGCGTGTGTGATGTACATACTAAACTTTATTTAAAGTGATTTCATCAATATCTTTGATTTCCTTGCTTAAATCTTCCAGTAGACAAGTGGCATTGTGACTTAGATTTTTAGGAGTTTTGATCTTAATAATTAAAATAAGATTTCCAAATTTTTCTGTATGTAGTATTGGCATGCCCTCATTCTTGATAATAATTTGTTCATCATTTTCTGTGCCCTTTGGAATCTTTATTGCAATCTTTTTTGCTGCTATTGTTTGTATTTTTATTTCTTTTCCAAGTGCAGCTTGAGTAAAGCTTATTGGAAGAGTTGCGTATAGATCTTTCCCATTCCTTTTAAAAATTTTATGAGGCTTTATTGATACTCTTATGTAGAGATCTCCGTATTGTTGATTATCGGGATTTACGCTACCTTTTCCTCTTATTTTAATTTGTTGTGAGTCATCAATACCTGCTGGAATCTTGAGTTCGATTGTTTCTTTGTATTTCAGACTTCCAGTTCCTTTGCATGATTTGCAAGGATTTGATATTATTTTGCCATTTCCATAGCATTTCGGACATGTAGTTGTTACTCTGAAAAATCCCCCTCCTTGCATTACTCTGCCACTGCCATTACACACGTTGCATATTGAAGGACTAGTTCCTTTTTCAGATTTTTTTCCTAAGCAAGATTCACATAGCATATTTCTTGCAATATTAATGTTATTGTTATAACCTAAATAGGCATCCTCAAGTGATATTTCGATTTGGTATGTTATGTCTTGACCCTTTTCATGCTGTCTATTTTTATCTTGCCCACGTTTTCCAGTAAAAAATGAATCAAAGATATCTCCGAAATCTTCAAAAATATCTGAAAAGCCACTAAATCCGCTAGAAAACCCATTAAATCCTGAGGTTCCCCCGCCTTCAAAAGCTGTATGTCCAAATCGATCGTATTGAGCACGCTTGTTATCATCTCCCAAAACCTCATAAGCTTCTGTTGCTTCTTTAAAAATAGATTCAGCCTCTTTGTTATCTTTATTTTTGTCTGGATGATATTTGATTGCTATTTTTCTATATGCTTTTTTTATTTCATCTCTTGAGGCTCCTTTTGAGAGCCCCAAAATTTCATAATAATCTCTTTTCACTATTTCTTATCCTCATCAACAACTTCGTAATCAGCTTCTTTGCTTTCACTACCTGCATTGTTTTGAGCATTATCTTGATTTGATGAACTGGCTTGAGCGTCTTTGTACATCATTTCAGCTATTTTATAAGAAGCTTGTTGAAGTTCTTCTGTTTTTGATTTAATTGAAGATACATCCGATCCTTCTAGTGCGTCTTTAAGTTCTTTTATTTTATTTTCAATAGCTTCCTTGTCTTCACTTGTTATTTTATCTCCATATTCTTTTAGAGATTTTTCTGTTTGGTAAATTAAGGAATTAGCTATGTTTTTTGTTTCTATGCTTTCTTTTAGTTTTTTATCTTCCTCAGCGTGAGCTTCAGCATCTCTAACCATTCTTTCAATTTCTTCCTCAGATAGTCCTGATGATGACTCAATTCGAATTTTTTGTTCTTTTCCAGTTCCCATATCTTTAGCAGAAACATGAACTATTCCATTAGCATCAATGTCAAAACTAACTTCTATTTGTGGGACTCCTCTTGGTGCTGCTGGTATTCCGTCAAGAATGAAATTACCTAGTACTCTGTTTTGTGATGCCATCTCACGTTCACCTTGCAAAACTTTAATGTCTACGGAAGTTTGGTTATCTGCTGCTGTTGAGAATACTTGACTCTTCTTGGTAGGAATTGTAGTGTTTCTTTCAATGAGCTTTGTCATAACTCCACCAAGAGTTTCAATACCTAGTGAGAGGGGTGTAACATCAAGGAGCACCATATCTTTAGTCTCTCCTGTCAAGATTCCACCTTGAATTGCAGCTCCTATTGCAACAGCTTCATCAGGGTTTACACCTTTATTTGGCTCTTGAGCGAATATTTCTTTTACGATTTTTTGGATGGCTGGTATTCTTGTAGAGCCTCCAACAAGTATTACTTCATTAATGTCAGAAGCTTTAAGCCCAGCGTCTTTAATAGCATTAAGACATGGTTCTTTTGTTTTTTGAACTAAATGATCTACCATCTGTTCAAATTTTGCTCTTGTTAGAGTATATTGTAGGTGTTTAGGTCCATTTGCATCGGCTGTGATGAATGGAAGGTTTATTGATGCTTCTTGAGCACTTGAGAGTTCTATTTTTGCCTTTTCTGCTGCTTCTTTAAGCCTTTGAAGTGCCATTTTGTCGTTTGACAGGTCAATAGCACTATCTTTTTTAAATTCAGTAATTAAATGTTTGATGATTTCATCATCAAAGTTATCTCCTCCAAGATGGGTATCCCCATTTGTTGATTTAACTTCAAAAACACCGTCTCCAAGTTCAAGTATTGAGATATCGAATGTTCCCCCACCAAGATCGTAAACAGCAACTATTTCTTCATTTTTTTTCTCAATCCCATAAGCAAGAGCTGCAGCTGTTGGTTCATTAACAATTCTCTTAACATCAAGCCCCGCAATCTTTCCTGCATCTTTTGTTGCTTGTCTTTGAGCATCATTGAAATAAGCCGGAACAGTGATTACAGCTTCAGTAACTGTTTCTCCTAAATATGCCTCAGCTGTTTCTTTCATTTTGGTAAGAGTTGCAGCTGATATTTCTGGTGGTGACATTTGTTTTTTTATATTGGAAATGTTTACACGAGCATCTCCATTTTGTCCCTTTTCTACTTTATAAGGAACCATTTTGATTTCACTCGCAACTTCCTCAAATCTTCTTCCCATAAATCTTTTGATTGAATATATGGTATTTTCAGGATTTGTAACCATTTGATTTTTTGCTACTTGTCCTACAAGTCTTTCACCTTTGTTTGTGTAAGCTACAATTGATGGAGTAGTTCTTCCTCCTTCTGAATTTTGTATTACAACAGGTTTTCCATGTTCCATTATTGCTACACATGAATTTGTTGTGCCAAGGTCAATTCCTATTATCTTTCCCATATAAAGCCTCCTTTTATTATTTTTTTGTCTCTAATATTAATTAATTTTTGCTTTGTGCAACTTTAACTTTTGCAGTTCTTAATACTCGATTATTGTAGCAGTATCCTTTTTGGTATACTTCCACGATTTCAGGAGTTTTAACCCCTTCTTTTTCTTCTATGCTTATTGCTTCATGTTGGCTTGGATCAAAGTCCTCTCCCGGTTTGCCAAACTTTTTTAGATTATACTTTTTGTCAAAGCTTGAGAGCACTTCACTTTCAATCATACTAATTCCTGATAATAGAGTATCAAAATCCTTTGATTGTTTTGATGAATCTATTGCTCTTTCTAAATTATCAAGAAAGTTAATTATATCTTTCATTATGTTTTCATTTGCGAATTTAATAAAATTTTCTTTATCTTTTTCAAGTCTTTTTCTAAAATTTTCAAATTCTGCTTGTTTCCTTAAATATAAGTCTTTTAGATTTGAAATTTCATTTTCTAGTTCAGCAACTTTTTTCCCCATGCTAGGACTGTCTTCATTTGGGAGCGTTTCATTTTCTTGTTCTTTAATTTTTTCAGATTCTTCGCATCTTTTCTTTTCTTCCACTTTGGCCTCCTTTTATAAAGCATTTTATCTTTAAAGAAAATATTTTACAAATTTTTTCTTTAAAGAATTTTTTGTTAATTTGATTCATTTTAATTATCTTTAAAAGAGCCGATTTTGACTATTAAGCGATAATAGTATAATATTGACACATATTTCAAGCTTAATAAATTCTTATGTGTACTTTTTTGTCAAAATAAAAAAAATACATTGGTTGTTTTTGTTATTTAAAATTATGTCTAAAAATTGGCTTGAATATATTTAAGGGGTTTTTATGAGTGTGTATGGTTTTAGAGCAAGGCTTGCATCAGGGCCTGAAATTTCTCTTTCAGATTATATTCGAAAAGTATTGCTTATAGTTAATGTGGCAAGTGATTGTAGTTATACAAATCAATATCAGGATTTGGAAGTGCTTTACAAGATATATAAACGGCGGGGGTTTTTAATATTGGGATTTCCTTGTAATCAGTTTGGATTTCAGGAGCCTGGATCAAATAATGAGATTTTAAAATTTTGTCGGACAGTTTATAATGTCTCATTTCCTATTTTTTCTAAAATTGATGTTAATGGTGAGAATGCACATCCTTTATATAGATATCTAAGAGAAAAATCTCCAGAGGAATTTAAAGGAGATATTCGTTGGAATTTTACTAAATTTTTAATAAACCGAGAAGGCAATGTGGTAGGTAGGTATACTCCTAAGATAGCCCCAATTAAAATGAAAGATGATATTGAGAAATGGTTAAGTGTGATTTAGAGTTTTCTTGTAATTTTTTCTGTTATTGCTTATTATTTATTTTGTGAAAATATGTATAGCGCAGACAAAATGTAGACTTTTTAAGTTTAAACAGATTCTGAGTGAGTTTAAGGAAAATTATGAGTATGCTATTCAAAATAAGGTTGATATTTTAGTTTTTCCTTTTATTTTTATTGGGGGCATTGAGTACAAGAATTTATTTGATAGGGCAGAATATTTGAGCAAAATTCTTTATTGCCTTGATTTTATAAAAGAGCAAGTTGATGATAGACTTTGTGTTGTATTTGGACATTATAGTTTTTATGAGGGTAAATTATTAGATTGCATATCTGTAGTAAATAATCATCGGTTTGTCTTGACATCTAGGGAAGTCAATGTGCCGGTTTTATTTGATTATAAGGGTAAAAGTATTGCTGTATTAAATCTGGGAGATGAGCTTTTATTTCAGGGATTTGATGAAAAATTTAGTGCGTCTTTTAGTAACATTGATTATCTCTTAATTCCATCAAAGTCTTATTTTACTGGAGATAAGAATAATTTGAGGCTTGAATTTTTCAAAAAAATAGCTGTTAAAAATAATTTGGAAGTTGCTTATGCCAATTTATATGGTACTTATGATTCTATTGTATTTGATGGTTTGAGTTTTTTTATTAATAAATACGGTAAAATAAAACAGGCTAGAGAATTTAAAGACGATATTTTATTTAATGAAAGATTTCATGATTTAGAGCTTGACTGTGAGTCTAAAATTTTTGATAGACTTATTGAAGCATTGATAAGTAGTTTAAAAGAATATGTTAAGCTTTCTGGGTTTGATAAAGTTCATTTGGGTGTTTCTGGAGGCATTGATTCTGCTCTTGTTGCTTATATTGCATGTGTTGCTTTAGGGGCTCATAGAGTTGTTGGCGTTTCTATGCCTAGTAGGTTTTCATCAAAAGGATCTGTTTTTGATGCAAAAGAACTTGCTAGAGAATTGGGATTTAAGTTAATTGATATGCCTATTGAAAGCATGTTTCAATCTGCTTTAGAGTTTTTTGATGGGTATTTTGATACAAAGGGAGTTACTGAGGAAAATCTTCAAGCTAGACTTAGAGGGATTTTTTTAATGTCTTATAGTAATGCAAATAAATCTTTGCTTCTAAATACTGGAAATAAAAGTGAAATTGCTGTTGGTTATTGCACTCTTTATGGCGATTCTTGTGGTGGAATTGCTTTAATTGGTGATTTATTTAAGCGAGATGTTTATAGTCTTGCAAAATATATTAATTTAAAAGAAGGAAGATCAGTTATTCCTGTTGATATTCTTTTAAAAGAACCTTCTGCCGAGCTTAGACCTGGTCAAAAAGACAGCGATTCTCTTCCTAGGTATGAAATTCTTGATGAGATATTAAGTCAATATTTACTTAAAAATGAGTCCTTGGAGTTGCTTTATGAATCTTTTGGAAAAGAAGTGGTTACAAAGGTGTTAGATCTTTATTCTAGAAGTGAGTATAAAAGAAGGAAAGGCCCTATGATAGTTAAAGTTTCTAGAAAAGCTTTTGGTAATGACATTTTACTTCCTATTTCAAGAGTTGCGTTAACTGAGGATGAATAGTAATAATGTTATTAGTATATTAAATGAGTTTAGTTTAAAATTAGAAGAGATTTTCTTGCTTATCAATACTGATTCTTCTGAACTTTACAAAGAGACTCCTAGATATTTTTATAATGATATTACAAATTATCTTGAATTAACTTTAGAGATCGCTAATAAATTTCAGGGGGAATTCGAAGACCCACAAGACTTAAATTTAGGCAAATTTTTGATTAGAAGTATGAAATGCGATTTAATTTCTTATTTATATTTATCTTTGGAATTAATAGATAATGCTATGCGTTATAGTGAGATTAAAGATGCTGGTATTGCCTTTTTTAAGGCCATTGCTTTTAAGATCTCATCGATAATATCTTATATAGAGATTGAGCTTGAGAATGTGGTTCTCTCTTCTGCTATTGCAAGTAGACAAGCTTTAAATAAAGATGGACATAAGATATTAATTTTCTCTTGTGATAGTATGTATAGTAAAAAGCTTAAAGACCATTTGATTTTAAAAGACTATGCTGTTTTATCTACAAATACTGTGGACTTATTTAATCAGTTACTCTGTAATGATTTTTATGATTTAATTATTTTTGATTTAAGTTCGGATAAAGATATACAGTTGATTTTAAACTTGCTTAAGAATGTTAAGAATAATAGTTTTTATGAAATGATTCCTGTTATTGTTATTTCTCAAATAAATAGGAAAGATATTATTCAGACTTTTATTGAAGAGCAAGTCGATGATTATTTTTTAAGAAATCTAGATTTCTTGGTATTAGATCTTAGGATAAGTAGTTTTCTTGAAAAGAAAAAGGTTATAGAACAGGGACAAAAATATTTAGATCTTATACTTCATAATAGAGAATATTTCGAGAGTGAGCTAATTGAGGCTGGGAATTATATTGAAACTTTATTGCCCATGAAGATGCAAAATGAATTTTTTAGTTCTAATTGGATTTTTGTTCCATCAAAACGAATTGGCGGTGATTTTTTTAATTATTATTTTGTTAATGATGATAATTTAATAATCTATTTGATAGATATTTCAGGTCATGGAGTAGGTTCTGCACTTTTATCCCTTAGCGTTTCAAGTGTTATTAATTCTTATATCATGAACAATAATGATATAAGTCCTTCTAAGGTATTAAGATATGTTAACAGTTATTTTGTTAAGTTTAAAAGTGATATGCTGATTACATTGTGGTATGGTGTTTTAAATGTAAAAACAAGACATCTAAGGTTTGCATCAGCAGGAGCACCACCTGCTGTTGTTTTAAGTGCTGAGGATAATATTTATCTTCAGACAAGAGGGGCGATTCTTGGGATTGAAGAGATGTATTCTTGTGAGGAAAATGAATATTCATTGAGTAAGTTTTCGCATCTCGTACTCTTTAGTGATGGTGTTTATGAGATTGAAAATAAGCAAGATATAATAATGTCTATTGATGATTTTTATAAGATATTGAAAAAAAATTCATATGATTTAAATGATTTTATTTTAGTAAGTCTTTATGAAAAGATGTTGAATTTATCAAAATATAATGCCTTTAGGGATGATTTTTCTATTTTGGAGTTTATTCTTAATTAGTTGATAAGCTAGATTGGGATTTCAAGGGCTACGCATGTTTGTTAAATAATGTTGCTATTTTGGGAATTAAAGTTTAATTTGATTTATATTGTGACTTGCATTAAAAGATGGCTTGAATATTGATATTAGTTATTCCAATAGGTGGGGTTATTTCTTTACATTTTTTTAGATGTTTTTTTGTTTTGTGGGATGTTTGAGTTATTAATAGATTTTAATAGTTTATTTAGTGTCCAAGTTGAAAACTTGATATAAAGTTTTTTTATAGGATTTTTTGTGTTTTTAAGTAGTACTCTTAAAGATTCTATATTCATTATAGTGATTATTTCTTGTAAAGTTTTTGGCAAGTTGTTAAAAATCTTAGAACCGACTTTGTGTCCTTCCATGATGAAGTTTTGAAGCATTACTTGATCTTTCTTTTGTAACCTTCTCATATATAATTTCAGTATTTTCTCTTGTGAATTCATTATTTCTGCATTTATTTGTTCTTGTTTTTTTGATATTTTTTTTGATTCAATAATAGGTTTTTTAGGAAGAGATTTATATGGATTTGTTCCTGGGATATAATTTTTTGGAATCTTCATTTATTTCTTTACTCCTATTTGTATTGATCGCATATACTTTGATTAATTTTATTAAGTTTTTTGCTTTTATACAACCGATATTGATATTTTAATTCTTTATTATTAATATTGAATGATATGAATAAATATTTGAGTTTAAGTTTTTTATACTTGCTAATTGGTATTTTGTTTTTATTTTTGGTTGTTTTTATGCAGTTTCGAGACTTAAGTTTAAATGTGTTTTTATTAAAGGATTTAAAATTTTTAGTTAATAATAAGGTTGAAGATAATCAATATGTTTTAGATAATCTCACTCTTAGCGTAAGGGGTATTAAGATAAATTTGTCTAAGACAAAACCGCTTATTATTCCTGAAAATGGGCTTCATCTTTATCCCCTTTCTTACAAAGTGCAAGATAATGCTATTTACGTTTATTTTGAAAATAATATTTTTTTACTCTTTTCATTTGATTCAAATAATAACTTTAATGTTAGTTCAAATCTTTCTAAAAAACTGCTAATGAGTTATGAAATTGAGAGTGATTATAAAATTTTATTTGATGATAATATTATTATTAAGGCTACAGATAGTCATTTTGAGGTTTCTTTGGGAAAGCATAGTCAGATGAATGAGAGAGAAATTTCAGTTAGTCCTCAAGAAGTTTTTCAGATCGGAGATTTGGTTGAAGGAGCTAAAACCTCAGATGAATTGATTTCTAGCAAATCGGATATTCCTTTAGATGTAAATTCTCCAGTTGTGTATTCATCGATTAAGAAGGTAGGTAAAGAGGATTTTGACTCAGCATTGGTTAGATTTAGAGATAAAGCCTATGCTGCATGGAGCAACAAGTCACGATTTAGTGTTGAAAAGGGTGGATGGCGTAAGGGTAATGTATATTCTTTTGATGAGGATATATTTATTTATTTTTTGGCTGAGTCTTTAACAAGACCTGATTATGAAGCTCTATTTTTGAAGCTTAAATCTTTAATAAGCCTTAATGAAGAGCATTTAACGTATTTAAGTGCAAGTTACTATGTTGATGCAGACAAACTTGATAAGTTTTTTCGATATTTATCTGTAAATAAAACTTTTATTAATTCTCTTGAATCGGATAAGCTTTTGAAATATTTAAAAGAAGATGCGTATCTTTTAGAGAAGATTTTTTTATCTGAGAATGTTTCTATTTTAAATGTTGCCTTAAAGATTTTAAGGGAGCCAGAAGTAATATTGACTTCTGGATTTAATTTAATCCAAGCTTATAATGTTCTCTCTAATTATATTATCTTCTTGCAATTTGATAATGATCGTTTTGTGCTTGGTAAGCTTAAAGAAGAATTAACTAAATTTGTATCTACTTTATTTTCTGTAACTAGTAATGGAGAAGCGTATGTTCCTGGGAATAGGAGTAATGTATCTTGGGATTTTGAATATACACTTAAGATTGCGGGTTTACTTAAAAGACTTGCTTCCCAATTAGGTAATGATTTAATCTTGGAGTTTGTTTGTAATGCTATTTATTATTCTTTACTTAAGCCTGATATCGAGAAGATTCCTTATGAAAATTATTATGCTGATATTGTTGATAATGATTATATTCCGAGATTTAGGTTGTTGTCAAATCTTGGAGTTGGACATTGGATATATGGCGCAACAAAGATTATAAATTTTAATCTTTCTAATGCGTTTTATTCTATTGATTTTGATCGTGTTTTAAATTCCCCTGGGTATTTCTTTTTTAAAGGTATTTCGAATCCTACCTTGGTTAGGTTTAGAAATATTAATTGGTTTACAGATCCTCAGTTTTACATGTATTCTGATGGATGGAGATATTATTCTGATAATAAGATATTGGTTTTAAAAATAACCCCTAAGAAATCTGATGATACAAAGATTCTCTTAAGATTTGATGATATAAAGGCATTTGAGAATATTGATGAATAAATTTGTTGGTGCAGTTCAGTTAATCATTGATATTGGAAACACAAGTATATCTTTTGCATTGTATAGACTGGACAAAATGCAGATATATTGCAAGCTTGGCACAAAACGTGATTTGAGCTTTAAGGAGCTTTATAAGTTTCTTAAGGTTAAATTTGACTACAAGGTTGATCAAGTGTTTGTAAGTAGTGTTGTACCTGTTATTGACACAGTACTTATCAATGCAATTGTTTCCCTTTATAAGGTAAATCCTTTATTCATTCGATTTGATTTAAGTTATGACTTAAGTTTTAATCTTTATAATAACAATAGATTCGTATTAGGGTCGGATGTTTTTGCAAATCTTGTTGGAGCTATTGAGTATTATAATATTAATGATGCTTTGGTAGTAGATCTTGGAACAGCTTGTACTATTTTTGCGATTAGCAGAAGGGAAGGTATACTTGGTGGTCTTATTAATGGTGGGCCATTCACAGATTTGAATGCATTAATTCAGAATGCATATCTTTTAAATGATTTTAATCTTGCAGTACCAAAAAAATTGCTAGGTTTATCAACTATTGATAGTGTAAATAGTGGTGTAATTTATCAGTATAAGTATTTAATAGAAGGCGTTTATCATGAACTTAGACATAATTATGATAAGGAATTTAGATTGATAATTACAGGTGGAAATTCTTATTTAGTTTTACCTTTAATAAGCGTGGATTTTATAGCTAATTTGTATTTGACCCTTGAAGGAATTAGGATTTTGGGAAATGCTTTTAAAGGTGATTATTAGTGCTTTTATTATGTGTTTTTTTAATAAAGGTTTTTATGATGCGTAATTATTAATATTATATTATGTGATATAAATTAAATTTTCTTGTTAATAATGCCTAGTATTTAAATTTGAAAATGTTTGTAAATAGTTCTTCTTTATTAAATGTTCTGTTTATTCCAAATCGGGTTAAAGAAAAATCATATTTTACAGGGTCATCTTTATTCTTTTTTGAGAAATGTTTTGTGACTTCTATTGCTCTCTTAAGACTTACATTTTTGTTGTTTTGGAGATTAAATAGTTTTGATGAGATGTCTCTCATGTGAGTATCCATTGGAATTATTAAATCTGATGGGCTGAATTTATTCCAAATTCCTAAGTCAACATCATCTTTTCTTATCATCCATCTTAAGAATAGAAATAGTCTTTTACAGGCACTTCCCTTTGAAGGTTTTGGAAGTATTATGCTGAATGAGTGTTCATTGATATTTTCCATTTGTGTTATTAGTTCGTTTAGGCTTGATATGAAGTTTTTATTTTTTTTGTAAATGTTATAGAGTAAATTTTCAATTGTTAAGTATTTTTCTTGTATTTTTTTCAAAGGTATTAGTAGTCTTATAATATCTTCTGTTTTGAAAAATCTATAAGTAAAGTCTTTATATGTTGTCTTTAAATCTTCTTTTGTAAGTGTTTTGAGTGTTTTTGAAGGTTTGCTTCCAAGTGGTTTTAAAACGCAATCAATTGCTTTTAATATTTGTTCAACTCTTCCTAGTGCGAGTGATGAGCTAATGAGACCTGCAAGTTCAATATCTTCTTTTTCTGTATATTTGTACAAAAATTCTAGTGGATCTGGATGCACAAATTCTCGTTTATTGTATTTGCTATATATAATTTCTAATATGTCTAATATAGTATCCTTATTTTTTTGCTTCATCAAATTCTAATAATCCAAGCAATATTTTTTTTAACTTTTTATCATAAAGTTTATCTTTGGCCCATTTTCCGGTAAGATCATATATTGTTGGAGCAGAGCCTCTTTTGACGAGGTAAAATCTAGGATCAACCATATTGGAATTTATGTTTTGTCTTGAAGCATAAGCTTTTAAATGTTGAATATGTGCTCTTATTCCTTCTTTGATATTAGAAAAAGAATTTCCCTTTGTAAAGTTATCAGTAGCTCCTATGCCTGAGAAATTATGCTGTTCTTTAGAAACGATACCATTAAATTTTAAAATGCCTGTTTCAAGTAGCATTTGAGCATAGGCAATATCATAATTTATGCCTTCAATTATGGCTTCATCTATGTAAGTTTGTGCAATTGTTTTAACGTATTCTGCTTCAAGGTGGGGATTCATTTTTAATGTATATCTTATAAGATCTTCTACTTGACTTTTTCCTTTACTTAGTAGGAAGGGAATATATTTTTCTTTTTGTATTTCAGTATTTATTTCAATTATTTCTTCAATACAGTAACTCTTTACTGTTAGCAATATCAAAGATATTGCTAACAGTATGAATTTTTTTTGCATTTTTAAGATCCTCTGTCCTCAATGAATTTATTGATTTCGTTGATTACAAAATCAAACCTTGGTAGCATTAATTTTTTGTCTTTAAAGAAATTGAAACTTTCTAAATAACTTCTACTGAAGATGAAATCAGAAATTTCACCAATGTTATTCATGTTTATTACTTTTATATAAGATGGATCTGTGTTTGTTTTTTGCCATTCATTCTCATCTTGTTTTATTAGTAGTTGCAGTGTTTTTATTTTGAAGTTTTGAGGTTTTCCACCGATATTTATGTATTTTTTTATTTGCTTGTTTTTACTAATGATTGCATTTGCAATATTTGCTTGATTCCCCATTGTAATTAGAATTAATTGATTCAGCTCTACTCTTGGATCTAGAAATTTTAATTTTTGAGTTGATTTAATAAGTTCAAGAACATTTTGAATTTCTATAACTTCAGATGTTTTGTCTTTTCTGTCGCTGAAAATTTTGATAGGTTCTATTAGATACTTAATAGTTGCGTTTGAAATATAAGTTAACAAGCTTGTATTGTTGTTTGTAATAAAATTACTAGCGTTCATATGGTTGTATTGTGGAGCGTATAGATATACGATATTTCCTTTTTTAACTAGTCTGTTTACAAATGATTTAAACATTGAATCATGAGAATAAAATGGCAGTATAATTAAGATACTATCATATAATTTTTGATTATTGCTAATTGGAGCATCTTTATATACATTCTCATATTTTGGCAGATAGTTCATTTCATTTATAAAAAATGGATTAAAATCGTAATGAAAAAAAGGATTTTGACGTTTAAGTCCTAGCGTAAAATTGATTGGATACCATACTGATAAATTTAAATTATTCTTATGATCTTTGATTTTTGTAAATCCTACTTTGTAGCTGGAATTTACATCTTTTGGATAGTCTGTAAAGAAACCAAGGTATGAAAATATAGTTGCAATTAGTACGACCATTATAGATGGTAGTACTATCATTATTTTAAATGGGATAGTAAAAATGATTCTTTTAAGTTTATTATCTTTTCTCTTTGTGCGTCTTCTAAGAATTATTGTTTTTATGATTTTCATGGTAGTTGTTATTAAAAAGAATAAAAATATGGATCCGGCATAAAACATTAATGGTCTTATTTCTATGAGATATAGAGTAATTATAAAAAAGATTCCGGGGAAGACTATGAAATAATCTTCGTAAGAAAATTCTCTTTTAAAATTGAATAAATTTATTATTAAAAATATACTAAAACTTAATAAAAATATTGTTTCGTAAGATTGTTCATGCATAAAAAATAATTTTTCCTTAGATAATTATAAGCATAAAAACGCTATTTACAAAATAATTTATTAAGTTATAAAGTAGATTATTATGATATAATGTAGGCGATGTTATTTGATTTTTATTTTAATAAATAGGGATTGATATTTATCTTGTTTGATTTTAGGTATTAATTATTGATTATGACTTTTTGAATTTTTATTTGAAAATCTAAAATTAGAGTTATAATTAATGATGGTTGAGGGGGTGGTTTATAATTTCTTTTTCTGAAAACTAAGTTAGTTTAATTTTGTGTTTCTTGCATTTAAGTCATTTATTATGTATTGTTTTATCTGATATCTTATTTTATTCTTTTATCGTTTGGTTTTATTATGGTATAATTGGATTCCTTAAGGGGTAATGTTAGTACATGTTGGGAATCTTTTTAGGAACCGGTGCATCAAGTGGTGTTCCTATGTTGAATTGCAGTTGTAGAGTATGCAGTTTAAACTTTGGTAAGAATAAAAGACTTAGAAGTGCCTTTTTCCTTAGTTTATATGGAATGAACTTGTTAATCGATACAGGTCCTGATATTAGAGCTCAGCTTTTAAGAGAAAATATCGTTAAGTTGGATTTGGTATTGTATACTCATGAGCATTATGATCATATTATGGGTCTTGATGATATTAAATTTTATACAAGGACTGCTCCTTTGCCTATTTATGCGCGAGAGAGCACAATGCAACACATTAAAAATGCCTTTCCGCATAATTTTTCGTCAAAAGTATCTATAAGTGGGAAAGCAAATATTATTCCTGGATTGGCAGTGGATTTGCAACAAATTTTTTTTAGAGGAATAAAGATAATGCCAATTCCTTTATTACATGGAGATATAATTAGTTTAGGCTATAGAATAGATAATCTAGCATATCTTACTGATGTTAAATCTATTCCTGAAATTTCTTACAACTATTTAAAGGGCTTGGATGTACTCGTAATAGATGCCTTAAGGATTAAACCTCATCCTGGACATCTGAATTTTGATGATGCTATTAATGAGGTTAAAAAAATAAATCCTAAGATTGCTTATTTTACACATATTTCACATGATATCCTGCATGAGGAATTTGATTATCTAAAGAGAGATGATATTTATTTGGCTTATGATGGGCTGCAGATACATGTTTAACTTGAATTGGTAAATAGTTATGAATTTAATTTCTTGGAATGTCAATGGAATAAGAGCTGTTTTTGGTAAGGGTTTCTTTGAGTTTATTGAAAAATATAATCCGGATATCTTGTGTCTTCAGGAAACCAAGGCTTGCAAAGAGCAGTTACCAAAAGAGCTTATTAGCATTGAGGGGTATTATTCTTATTTTTCAAAATCCATAATCAAGGGTTATAGTGGGGTTGCTCTTTATTCAAAGATTGAGCCTATTAAATTAGAGAATATGAGAATGGAAATATTTGATAGAGAAGGGAGATGTCTTATTGCTCATTATCGTGATTTTATCCTTATTAATGCGTATTTTCCTAATTCCCAAGCTTTAAGAAAAAGACTTAATTATAAGCTTGAATTTTTAATGAGCCTTGAATCTATTGCAAATTCATTTGTAACTGCTGGAAAGAATGTTGTTATTTGTGGTGATTTTAATATTGCGCATACAGAAATTGATCTTTCTAATCCTAAGTCCAGCAGAGAATCTGCTGGTTTTTATATTGAAGAGACTACTTGGATGGATAACTTTTTAAATGGAGGTTATGTAGATACCTTTAGAATGTTTAACGGGGAGCCAGGTAACTATACTTGGTGGGATTATAGAACAAGGGCAAGAGAGCGTAATATAGGTTGGAGGATTGATTATTTTCTTGTAAATAAAGTCTTTAAATCTGAGGTAAGGGATGCTTTAATTTTAAATGAGGTAATGGGTAGCGATCATTGTCCTGTTTTTTTAGAGTTAAAGCAGTAAAGTGTGTGTATGGAAGATGTATATGAGTAGATATTTTATAACAATTCTGTTTTTTTTTATTCATGGTTTTATTTTTGGGATTAATTTAGAGAGTGTTGATTTTTACCGCAGTCTTGATAAGGAAGAGTTATTATTTGTGATTCACTTATTGGAGCGAGAGAAAAATTTGACTCAAAAAAATGAATTTTTTACGTATATTGATCTAGCAAAGCGGGTTTTAACTGAAAGGGGTGTTCAAGTTTTAAGTGGCGGTAATGAGTTAGATGGTATGCATCATATTAATATTCTGCAACGCCCAGAGAATTATAATAGTTCGAAGTTCGTCTTAAAGGCCTCGAAAGATTTAAATATTTTTGTTTATTTTGATGGTAGTGATAGATTTTTAAAAACTTTAGATGGGCGCAATGTAGGTGTTCAAGATGGTAATTTTGTGATTTTAGAGCCAGTATCCTTTAAAGGGTATGATAATGTATCAAGTGAGCATACTACTATTGAAATTTATGAGACGAGTATTTTAAGTCCTGATTTTAGTAAGTTTGTTTTAGATAAATTGAAACCTTTTGTATATGTTAGGGAATTGAATAAGAGGGTTTACCTTGATGATATTTCAAAGTTATCGAAGGGGGAACTTTTATTTTTATTTTATGAATTGTTTCCCATTTCTAGGTTAAAGGGTTTACAGGATTGGTATGATTTTGGATTTTCATCTATTTTAAGAGAAATTAAAAAAGTTTATGACATAAGAATAAATGCAAGGAAAAGGGAATGAAATACGAACATATTCATATTAACAATATTAGTATATTAAAATTTGTCTTTTTAATTTTGGTCTTTCTGTTTTTATCTTGTTCATCTGCTAAGTTAAAGGTTGATAAAAACTTAGTAAGTGGCCAGCTTGAAAATGGACTTAAATATTATATTTATGGCAATCAACTTCCAAGTAAGGCTGTTCATATGGGAGTTTTGTTTAATGTTGGATCTTTAAACGAAGAGGAAAATGAGAGAGGTTTGGCTCATTATCTTGAACATATGGCTTTTAAGGGTACAGCGGATTATCCTGGTGGTGAGGGTGTTTTTGAAGTTCTTAAGAAATTTGGGATGAAATTTGGAGCTGATATTAATGCTTATACTAGTTTTGATAAAACTTATTATCACCTTGATTTGCCAGATGGTGGTAATGAGTCAGAGATTGATGAGGCCTTGAATGTATTAAGGAACTGGGCTTTTCAAATTGAATTTGATGAAACAGAAATAGATAAAGAGCGTAATGTTGTTCTTGAAGAGAAAAAGCGTGGAGATAATTATTCTGGTAGGGTAGCTGAAAAAATGTTCGGGGTTATTTTGGGCGATAGTAAATATGCAGTCAGATTTCCTATTGGACTTGAAGAGAGAATTTTATCTTTTAAATCAGAAGATTTTAAGAAATTTTATAAGAAATGGTATAGACCAGATCTTACTAGCATCATTGTTGTGGGAGATATTGCTCCTGATAAAATTGAAAATAAAATAAGAGAACGGTTTGCATCTTTAGAGAAACCGGTAAGTGAGCCTGAAAAGGTTAAAATAAATTTGGGTACGAGCATTGATGAAAAATTTATAAGTATAGAAGATATTGAGATACCATTTCCTAGTCTGAATTTTGTTATTAAAAAGAGGATTAAAAATAATAGTTTTGATACTGTTGATTATGTTGCAAGAATGGTTGAGAAAACCTTATTAGATGAGCTTTTTGTAAATAGATTTTATGAGTTAAAGATCGCTGGAACAAATTATTTTATGTCATTTGATAAATTTGATTCGGAATTTAAATCCGATGATAATTATGTTTTGATTAATGAAATTTCATTTAAGATTAATCCAGAGCATTTTAAAGAAGCTATTGAAGGGTTTTTCTATGAAATTGAGAGAATTAAGAGATTTGGTTTTACAAAAGGTGAAATCGATAAGATCAAGTCTAAGCTTATAAGTTCTGCTAAGCTAAGCAAGGATAATATCAATAAGCGATATTCATCTAGTATTGCACGTACCTTAGTAGATAGTATTTCTCAAGATTCTTTGATGTTTGATATGAATGAATATTTTGATATTATTATTGAGCATCTAAATAAAATTAGCCTAAGAGAAATATCAAATTTTGCCAAGCGTGAAGCATCCATAGATGATATGGCTATTATTTATTCTTATTCTAAGAAATTTCATCCCAATTTAACTTTTGAAGAGATGAAAGAATTGCGTGATCTTGCTTTAGAGAGAGAAATTAAACCTTATGATGATATATCAATTCAGGGTGAATTCTTTAAAAAGTCTTTGGAAAGTAAAAATATTATTGATGAGAAAGAATTATCTGATGGAATTTCATCATTTATGCTGGAGAATGGAGTTGAAGTTTACTTTAAGCAAAATGATCAGAAAAAAAATGTAGTTAATTTTAGAGCATCTTCTTGGGGTGGTTTGTTAAGTGAGGATGCTGAACTTGTTCCTGTTTTGTCTTTAGCCCCAGGAGTAGTTTCTAATTCAGGGTATGGGGATTATTCTCAGCTTCAAGTTGAAAAATATTTGTCAGATAAGGTTGTAAGTTTAACCCCAACAGTTGGTGATCAAATGTCGATCATTAATGGTAGCGCTGATACTAAGGATATTGAAACTCTTTTTAAGCTTATATACTTTACATTTAATGAGCCAAAGATAGATGATGTTGTTTTGCAAAGTACCATTGATGATGTAAAAGCAACAATTAAGAGTAAGGAGAATAGTTCTAAATATCTTTTTAATAGTGCTGTTAGGAGATTTTATAATAATGATGATTACCGTTTGAGAGACATTAAAGAATCTGATTTGAAAAATGTATCAAAGGGTGTTCTTTTGGATTTCTATAAAAGGAGATTTACTTATGCAAATAACTTCAAATTTGTTTTTGTGGGAGATGTTGACTTAGAGACAATAAAAAATCTTTCAAGTAAGTATTTAGGTAATTTAAGTTCCAAAAAATTGGATGAGTTTAGAGATTTGGATTATTCTTATAAGAAAAGTACGGATAGAATAGTTATAAAAAAAGGTGAGGATTCAACTAGTACTGTGTGCATTTTGTATCCTTTTAAGTTCAATTATACACCTGAGGATCTTATAAATTATGAGGCTTTAGCATCGCTATTAACTGAAGGTCTTGTTAAAACTATTAGAAGAAAGCAATCTAGCGTTTATTCAATAGGAGCATCTTTTGATTATTTACTTAGAAAACATTCTAATTCGGATGGTTTTTTAACTGTGTATTTTACTGTTGAACCTAAGGTCTTAGATAATGTCTTGAAGGCTGTTAATGAGTATATATTAGAAAAACAAAAAGTAGCTTTTGTGGACGAGGATTTTAATTATATTAAGAAGAATATTATTAAAAATCATAATATTAGTTCTGAATCTAATGGGTATTGGATTTCAAAGATATTATATACAGTTATTTGGTATGGTGCCTTAAGAGATACTTTCAGTGCTAAATTTATTGAAAATAATTTAAGTAAAGACACCATAAATATGTTGTTTAAGAAAATTGATGTTAAGCAAGGAGTAGAGATTGTATTAAGCCCAGAAAAGGGTAATTAATTTGCAATTTTGTTAGCATATATATTTTTCTTTTTTATTATTTTATCCTTGAAAAGGATTAATAGTTCTCCGGCTATTAATCCTTTTGCTTTCCATAATAATTCTTCTAATTTTATAGCCCATGCTTTATATCTCTCAAGTCCAAGTTTGGAGAAATATTTGGTGTTAGTTAAATAATTTGCAATATCTTCTTTTGGAATTTGAGTGGTGTAGGTGTAGAATTCGTTGATTACTAAATATTTAGACTTAACATCATAACCTTTATTGTCTAAAAATTTAATCCAGGCTTTTTTATCTTTTGATAAGATATTTTTATTCCAAAAATTAGAGATTGCTTTATTGAAATTATTGTCTATAAAGAAATACATGTGTAATATTTCATGCATAAATATTATCATTTGAGCTATTTTTGACGTAGTTGCATCTTCTGAATAGGTTGCAAATGCAGTATTTCTTGATTTGTCTTTGATTTTAATTGTGTTGTTTTCAATATATGCTAATTTGTTGATTATAATTAAGTTTTTTAAAATTGTTTCTTCTTTGTTTAATTTTATATTTGATTTTTGTGCTGCATTGAAAAACAGAATTATGTCTTTAAGTCTATAATTGTGACCTTTCCATCCTACTTTATTTTCTAGCTCGTTGTTTGGTAGTAACGTTCCTCTGAATTCTTTTTTTTCGATAAAAAATGCCATTCTTTTTAGCATTAGAGACTGATCGTTTAAGTTCTTGAATTTTAATACATATATGTTAGGTTCTGCTATTAGTTTGAAAAGCTCAAATGAATCTCTTCTGTAATTTTCTTTTTTATAGTTGAAAATAAATTTGAGATCAGAATTTATTGGTTTGTTTATGTCATAGTAAGCATTCATGTCAATATATCCAATTTTACTTATTTGAAGCATATTGCTGTTTTTAGTAGACTTTATTTCGTCATTATTATTGTCTAGTGATGTGTACTTTATGAAATTAGATAATACTATTTTTTGAGATTCTTTTTCTGAATATAAGTTTGTGAGCATGGGATTTAATATTATTTTTTTTGCTTTAAAGCCTACGATAGGAAACATATTTTTGTTAAGATTAAATTTAATAGAATATTTATTTTGACTAATTAAGATTTTGAATTTCTGAAGACTTGATCTTGTTGTTTTAATCTTTGAATTTTTTATTTCAATGTTATTTAGTTTGATGGATTTGATATTATTCATTTTGATTTCTATCGTTAATTCTTTGTCTTGATTTATTATTTTTGGAATATTATATAAGTAATTTTTGTCTTGAGTCTTGATTTCTATGCTTGCATTTTCATTAATCCGGAGATTTAGTACAATGTGACTTACTTTTTTTTTATCATAACGTATTATTTTGTGATTGTTATTACTGATAGGAGATTTTTTTTCATTTTTGTTTGCATATATTGCGTAGAGACTTGTTAATAAAACCACTGTTGCTAGAATATTTTTCATTATCACATATATATTAATACAATAATGAAAAAGAGAGAACCTATGAGGATCTCTTTGTACATCCTCTAGGGGAATTGAACCCCTGTTGCCAGGATGAAAACCTGGAGTCCTAGGCCACTAGACGAAGAGGACAAAAAATTGAGCTCAGTAGGACTCGAACCTACGACCCTCGCCTTAAAAGGGCGATGCTCTACCAGCTGAGCTATAAGCCCGTAAACAATTAAATCTACCAAAGATAATTATATCATTTGTTTCAAAATATGTCAATACTCTGAAATAAGCAAAACCTTTAGCTTAAATCATTCAAATGAGCTGCACAGGACTCGAACCTGTGACCTGCGGGTTAAGAATCCGATGCTCTGACCACCTGAGCTAGCAGCCCTCTGTTATTAATAAACTAATAAATAGGATAAATGCTTACAGGTATAATGTCAAGGATTATGATTATTTTTTTCTATCTTTTTTAGCAGATTTTTTGCTTCTAAGTGATTGGGATTTAAGGTTAGCAATTTTGTTAGAGTTTCTTTTGCTAAAATTTTATTTTTTGCATTAAGTCTTGCTTTTGCAAGCTTTAATAGTATGTTCTGATTATTTGGTAAGAATCTTAAAGCATTTTCATACGCGAAATCAGCCTCATTATATCTTTCAAGTTTATAAAAAGAGTCTGCAGTTAAAATGTATACTTTAGCTATTCGTGCTCCATTGGAGCCAAGGCTAATATATTTCTGAAAATGTTTAAGAGCATTTTTATATTGCCCTTGGAAAAAATAAGCTTCTCCTAATGTTTGGATGATTCTTGAATCATGATTGTTTATTTCAAGTCCTTTGATGGATTCGAGTTCGGCCCTTTTATATTCACCTGTTGCTATTAGACTCCATATAAGTATTACCCTTGCATCTAAATTATTTGGCTTGTGTTTTATTTCGTTTTGGGTATTGATAATAGCTTCTTGGAATTTTCCTTGCCTGTAGAGTAAAAGCGAGTCTTCTTTTTCTTGTGCTTTTAGTAGGCTTAGGCATGAAAATAGCATAAGGATTATTTTTAGGAAAAAACTTTTATTTGTCATTTTTCTTCCATCTCACAATTTCCATTAAAGAGTGCTCCTGAGTCTATGAAGAGCTCTTTTGTTTTAATGTTGCCGATTAACTTTCCAGTTTTGTAGATTTTTATTGTCTCTAAAGCTTCTACATTACCTTTTATTGTTCCATGATTTAGGAAATTATTACACTTAATTTCTGCTTCTACATTAGCTTTTTCTCTTAAGTAAATTGAACTTGTGGAATTTATAAACCCTTTAAGTGTTCCTTCAATGATTATTGGTTTATTGCTTTCTATATATCCTTCAAATTCAAAATTATTCTTTATAACATTTTGGGTATTACTTTCTTCAAATTCTAGGCTATCTATACTCAATTTAACTCCTAAAAATGAATGCTCAAGTTAAGCATTCATTTTTGCTTTAACCTTAGCTTTAAACTTGCAAGTTAGCTTTTAATCTCTTCTTTGCCCTAAGAATCTTAGTAAATATAGGAATAAATTTATGAAATCTAGGTAAAGCTTTAAAGAGGCTACAACTGCCATTCTATTTTTAATTTCAGTACCATCTTCTAACATTCTATTCATTTTAGAAATATTTTGAACATCGTAAGCAGTTAAACCTGTAAATAATATGACACCTAGAATTGAGATTAAAAAATTAAGTCCTGAGCTTCTAAAGAATATGTTAAAAATAGATGCAATAATGATGCCCCATAATCCCATAATGAAATAACTTCCCATTTTTGTAAGGTCTGTGCTTGTTGTATATCCGTAAAAGGACATTGCAAGGAAAGTGAGAGAAGTAATTCCAAATGTATAAAATATTGAACCTTGAGTATATATCATAAATACAGAAGAGAGTGTTACTCCTGTTAAAGCTGAGTACCCTAGAAAAAGTGCTGTTGCTGTGCTGCTTGATATTTTCTCGATTGCTCCGCTTATTGCATAAACAAGTCCAAACTGTACAAGTAGCATTGCTATGTACGACATTGGATTTGTGAATATTATAGCTTTCATTATCTGATTTTCAGATGTTGTATATGCAAAGATTGCAGATATTAAAAGACCAATTGCCATTAATCCAAAAACTTGGGCTAAAAATTTATTTTTTATTCTTACTTCTTGTTTATCTTGCGTTAATTCAAACATAATGTTTCCTCCTTATTTATTTTGTTCGTTAAATTTTTTACATAATTCATTAAATGTTGCACTTGGAACTTTACCGTATCTTAAAAATTCCATTGAAAATTCAGCTTTTCCTTGTGTGGAAGATCTTAAAACGGTTGAAAATCCAAACATCTCGCTTAAAGGTACCTCAGCTTCAACTTTTGAGAAATTTCCCTCTTCAACAGAGCCCAAAATTATTCCTCTTCTTTGATTTAAAAGGCCAAACATATTGCCTTGGAATTCGGTTGGACCTTCAAGAGTTACTCTCATTATTGGCTCGAGTATTGTAGGTTTTGCCTTATTATAAGCTTCTCTGAATGCACCAATTGCTGCAAGTTGGAATGCAATGTCTGATGAGTCAACGATATGATATTGTCCGTCATTAATTGTAACTTTAATACCTACAATTGGGAAGCCTATTAAAGTTCCCTTTTCCATAGCCTTTTGAAATCCTTTGTCACATGATGGAATGTATTCTGTTGGAATTACTCCACCCTTTATAAGATTGACAAATTCATAAGTTTGTCCTTCTTCATCAAGTGGCTCCATAAATCCAGCAACTCTTCCAAATTGACCAGCACCTCCTGATTGCTTTTTATGAGTATAATTAAATTCTGCTTTGTCTGTTATGGTTTCTCTGTATGCTACTTGAGGCATTCCTGTTTCAACTTCTGCTTTGAATTCTCTTTTCATTCTTTCAATATAAACTTCTAAGTGCAGCTCACCCATTCCTTGTATTATTGTTTCTTTTGATTCGGCGTCTACATAAGTTTTGAATGTGGGATCTTCTTTAGTAAACCTTCCAAGAGCTTTTGCCATATTGTCGGCTGATTTTTTATCTTTGGGTTTTATTGATAAAGATATTACTGGTTCTGGAACATACATTGATGTCATTGAGTAGTTAATTGAAGGATCACAGAATGTATCTCCTGATGCACATTCTATTCCAAATAATGCAACAATATCCCCACTGCTCCCAAATTCAATGTCTTCAGTGTTATTGGCATGCATTCTAATAAGTCTGCCAACTTTAAACTTTTTAGAAGTTCTTGAATTTATTAGTTCTTGTCCTTTTTTTAAAACCCCTTGATATATTCTTACATAAGTTAATTGCCCATATTGTCCATCTTCCAATTTAAAAGCCAGTGCTACAGTTGGTAAGTTTTCGTCGGTTTTAAGTTCAGTTTCTTTTTCGTTTGCGTTTAAGTCAAGTGCCACATTTTTGATGTCATGAGGAGAAGGCAAAAATCTATTTACAGCGTCAAGTAAAAGTTGAACACCTTTGTTTTTATAAGCAGAACCCATAAATACTGGACAAAGTTTTAAGGCCAAAGTACCTGTTCTAATGGCATCATATATTGTCTCTACAGCTACATCTTGTCCTTCCATATGAAGTTCCATAAGTTCATCATTAAAGTCAGATAGTGCATCAAGCATTATTTTTCGCTTTTCTTCAGCCTCATTTAATAACTCGGCAGGAATTTCCTTTTCTATGATTTCTGTTCCATCTCTACCTTCAAAGTAATAGGCTTTCATTACAATAAGATCTACAATCCCTATGTGTTTATCTTCAAGTCCTATTGGAATTTGCATTAGAACTGAGTTTAATCCAAGCTTATCTTTAAGCTGATCTTTTACATTGTTAGGATTCGCTCCGGTTTTGTCACATTTATTTACGAAAGCAAGGCGTGGTACATTATATCTTTTTAATTGTCTGTCAACTGTAATTGATTGAGATTGAACTCCTGCAACAGAGTCAAGAACAAGTATCGCTCCGTCTAGAACTCTAAGTGAACGTTCAACTTCAATTGTGAAGTCAACGTGACCCGGAGTGTCAATAATATTGATTGGATGGTTCTTCCATTCAACGTGCGTTGCAGCTGATGCGATTGTGATGCCCCGTTCTCTTTCAAGTTCCATTGAATCCATTGTTGCTCCAACTCCGTCTTTTCCCTTAACTTCATGAATGGCGTGAATTTTATTACAATAGAAAAGAATACGTTCTGTGAGTGTGGTTTTCCCTGAATCAATGTGGGCACTAATACCTATGTTTCGTAATTTTTTATAATCCATGGAATATTTTTCCTCCTGAGCATGTATAGTTAGAACACTAATTATCTTAAATATTGTACATGATTTTTTTTTAAAAGTCTATTTGAAACTGTTCACGTCAATTCTGACTTAAGAGAGTTTCATTGTTTAAAAGGTAGGCAATGTATTTATATTGTCTTTTTTTTTTAAATCAAGGGGGGAGTTTGCATGTTTATGTGGATATAAAAGCATATGATGTTATTGCATAATTATGGAAGAATGTTTGATGTTAAAGATATTGTTTTGTTTGTTAATTTTAATTTTTTATTTGTGTAATAAAATCTGATCATTTTTTATTGGATTTTGTGAGAGAATCCAGTTATTTGCAGACTTACTTGACTAAGTTGTATTAAAAGATATACAGTTAATTATAAGGAATATATCATTTAGTAAATTTTTTTAGTAAATTTTGATTTTATTGATTAAAAATACTTAACATTTAATAAATTTACTCTTTCTTTACTTTATATTTTATACTCCTAAGAATAACCATTGGAGGATATAAGTTTGAATACTTTAACAATATCTCATGAATTAAGCAAGATATGTCAAGTTGATTATGATTCTGCTTTGTCTGAACTTTCTGTATTTTTTAAAGACGGAAGAGCTTATAAATATTTCAAAATTGAACCAAGACATTTTAATATAATATCTAAGCTTGTTCAAGAAAAAAGGTCAGTTGGCAAATATTTAACAGAACATATATTTAATAAGTATGACCAAGAAAAGCTTTAATTTTAGTTTTTGACTTAGTTATTTTAGAAGGATTCTTAAATATTATATGAATCCTTCTTTATTGATTTGCTTTTAAGCTTATATTACAATGCAATTGTGTTTTTTAAATTGCATTGTATTTTTTTGCAATAAAGGTTATTATAATTTAGTTATTAAATAATTTTTGTTTAATAAGGGTTTAATGGATGAAGAAATTTTTGATTGTTATTATATTATTCTTGTTTTTTAGTACATCTTATGCTAAAGTTTTGTATTTCTCAGCAGGTTTTAGCACACAAATTAGTCTTGAGTCACTTTCTTTATTTAATAGAAAGACTGGTACAGTTTTCGATAAGTTGCTAAGTTCTGAATTATTCCCTATATTGCAAAATTTTAGAAATAATTTTTTTCCTCGTTGGAGTGCATTTGAGGATAGTGCATCTGATTTATATGTTTCTTTTAAAAAAAATTTAGGTATTTTTAAGACATTGTATAGGGGGAGGAAAAATAAAGATTCACAACTGAGTAAAATGGAAGAATCTGATTTGGATGAGCTAGGTGCACTTTTAAATAGTAGTCATGATTTAAGAAAATTTTTGACTGAACTAAAAAAGTTAGACAAAAGGTCTACACTTAAAAAGTTGGATGAAGCTGGATTGAATATGAAAAAGCTTTTAGCTACTTTGGGAGAAACAACAGAACGTGCTATTGAGCTACAGGAAGTGTTATTTGGACAATTAAGTGAATTTGGAATTGATAGTCACGATGATTTTATGAGATTATGGAAGGAAGTTTTTATACCAGGGAGTGTTTTAAATAATGCTTTGCGGCAAAAGTTGTCACCTTTATTTAGTGCTGGTTTTCAAGGTTATTTTCAGATTGGTCTTCCTATTGCTTCCAGTAATTTTTATTATGGATTTGAACTTGGGTTTGGTGTGAATCTTGGAAGGATGATTGCACCCAATTTAAACCTTTTAAAGGCTTCCTATCCTGTTAATTTGGGCTTAGGAATAATGCCAAGATTATTCATGAAATATGATATTTATTATTTAGCAGCTACTTTATTTTCAGGCTTTGGTGATAGATCTTTAGTTGTAGATCCTATTTATGTTGGGAATTTAAGTGATAATGCTGTAGTAACTAATCCTTTTAGCGTTATTGAGACGGGTCTTAGATTGAGACTAGCCTTTATTAATTTGGAATCATCAGTATTATTTTCTATTAATGATTTTAAATATAGAGACTTAAGGGTTGGGCTTGGATTTGAGATTCCAATAATTATTTAGGCATCAATATTGATTGATATTTTATTTAATATTTATACTAATCTAGTATTCAGGTTTTGCTTTAAGTGTATAAGGAATTATTTTTATTTCTTTTTTATTTTGTATTATCTTGTAAAACTTTTTCTCAAGATTATCAAGCTATCTCGGATGAGTATTATAAGCTTGCCAAATTAAATGAGGAACTTGGTAATAATCAGGCATCAGTTTTACTTTATGAACAAGCTATTAAATTTAATCCTAATGCGAATGATGCATCTAGTTATAATTTTATTTTGGCTTACATCAATTTAAAGAAATATGATGAGGCTGAGTTAAAGCTAGAATCTTTATTGAAAAATGATCCAAATAATATTTTGTTGATTAATTTAAAAGCTTATTTATCCTTTAGAAAGGATAAATTGGAAGAGGCTTTAAAATTTTATTTAAGCACTTTAGAGGTAGTGCCCGCTAATCAAGAAGCGTTATTTAATGTTTTTTATATTTATCATTTAAAAAAGGATATAGAAAATGCGAAGAAGTATATCTTAAAATATAAGGAATTCAAATATTCAGTTCCTTCTAATGCAAGTGAGATAGTATCATCCGTTTTGAAGGATCAAAGTTAAAAATTGTTTTGTACTAATTTTGATATTTGTTGTTCCATGAGCTTAATGTGCAATTTCATTTAAGTATTTTGGGAGGAGTTAAATATTATGCAGATAAAGATTTTATTTTTAAGCTTGTTGATCTTTGTTACAAGCAATGCTTTCACGGATGTTAAATTTGAACTTAATCTGGGGTTTGGTTTGGATTTTCCGGTAAGTACTATTTCAAACTTTTATAATACGGCTTTAGATGTTGGCGAAAGACTTGAGAATAGTATGTCTGATTTGGAGAGAGAGAAGATCATTAAAGATTTTGCGGATATGGTTAATATTTCTAAGACTGGTTTGACTTATGGGGGACATGCTCAAATGGGAGCAAGATTTGATGATTTCTGTTCACTTGGTTTTGAACTTGGATTTAATTTTAATGTATTTAGGTGCGTTAATCGTAAAGGACGATTGAATGATATTCATTCATTCATTGCGGCTATTGAATCTAGGTTTTATACAAGGTTAGACTTTTTCATTGGATCTGTTGCATTATTTACAGGGCCTAGAGCTAATATGGCTACCGCTATTGTTGATTCTATCTTGAATGAATTTGATATGTTTGGTTGGGATCTTGGAGCAAGGGCTACATTTGCTTTCTTGGCACTTGAGGGATATTATTGTTGGAATATTCATAATAATAAATTTTCTGATTTTAAGGTTGGTATAGGGTTTGAGTTTGAAGTTATCTAGATAACAAATAAATTTTTGCATTATTTAGTTTTTAATTTACTCATGATGAATATTTTTACTGTTTTAACTTTATAGATCTTTCTTAAGCTTGTGTGAATTATTTGAATTAATGTACAATAAGATGACAATAAAATAAAGATTTTCTGTCAAAATAGGGAGTTTGAAAATTGAGTTTGCTTATTAAAAAATCAATAGGAATTATTGCCTGTCCTGGTGGGAGGGTATTTGCAGATAAAATAATGGAAGAGCTAAAGAAAATATTTTTAGATACTGAGAGTAAAGTTATTGAAAAAATTTCGCAAACTTCTCATTGTTTAAAAGAAGATGTTTTAAAACTTGAAGGAATTTTGTCTCCTTTTTTAGAAGGGTTTGGATTTTCTAACTCAAGATTTGATGAGGCTATGGAAATTCCTGTGAGTTTTGTTAAGTTTGCTAATGGTGAATTTAAAGCAGAAATTTTAAAAACCATAAGAAATAAAGATATTTTTATTGTGCAAGATGTTTCTAATACTTATCCAGTTAATGTAAATAATAATGAAAAAGTAGTAATGACAATTAATGATCATTTAATGAATTTGATGACTACAATAGATGCCTGCAAGCAGGCTAAGGCTAATTCTGTGAGCGTTATTGTTCCTTCTTATCCTTACTCAAGGCAAGATAAGAAGCATTCAAGAGAAGGATTAACAGCAAGTCTTGTTGGGAGGTTTCTGGAGGAATTAGGAGTTAAGCATATTTTAACATTAGACATTCATTCAAAAGCTATTGAAAATGTTTTTAGAAAAACGTATTTTGAGAATTTAAATGCATCTTATGAAATTTTTGATGCTTTAGCTGAATTAATAGATATTAGAGATTCAAATTTAGTAGTTGTTTCTCCTGATACGGGAGCTGTTAATAGGAACAAGTTTTTTGCATCTAGTCTTAAAAGGCCCTTAGCTTTGCTTTATAAGGAAAGGGATTATTCAAAGGTAACACACAATGTTAATGATTCTAATATTTCTGTTACTAAGCTTTTAGGAGATGTTGAGGGTAAGAATGTTTTTATGAGTGATGATATGTTGGCTACTGGTGGGACTTTTATTAAGGCTGTGAAACTGTTAAAAAGTATGGGAGCTAAAAAGATTATATGTGCAATAAGTCTGCCATTTTTTAATGGGAATGCAATTAGATATTTTGATAAAGCTTATGAGGAAGGCTATTTTTATAAGATAATTGGAACAAATGCCGTTTATCATGATGATAGACTTATTAGTAAACCTTGGTATTATGAAGCTAATGTTGCGCATCTTTTTGCAGGTGCAATTTTTGCAATTCACAATAGGGTTAGTTTGCAAAAAATTCTTGATAGAAGTCATGATATTCAAGCTTTAATTTCTAAGAGTTAGTTTGATGGATGTACTCAGTATTGATATTGGTACTAGTACTTTGAAATCTGCTTTAGTTAATTCTCATCATGGGGTTTTAGAGAGTTTTGATGTAAATTATTTTGAGTATTTTAGTGTCGATTTTGAGAACTTTGATTACAAAATATGGCTTTTTGCTTTAAAGAGAGTAATTTCTAATTTTAGGCATAAAAAAATAGATTGTATTTCTATTAGTGGCATTTCTCCATGTCTGATAGCTCTTGATTCAGATTTAGTTCCTTTGGAAGTTTTACATTGGAATTCTTCTAAGGTGGTTGATAACTTTAAAGGGAAATCGGCTTTTTTACCCCTTGTTCTTAGTACACTTGAGAGGGGAATTTATGGTAAGGTTAGATATTTTGTATCTTGTTTTGAATATTTTATTTATTTGCTTACAGGTAATCTGATTACAAGCTATCCAAGTTTGTCTTATATCCCTTTTATTTGGAATAATCTTGAGATAAGAGAGTATAATCTTGATACAAATAAATTCCCCCCTTTCTTAAAGATGGGAGAGATTGCTGGTCGGGTTACTAATGGTGCGAGTATTGAATTTGGCATTGATAGTGGTATAGAGGTAATTAATGCTGGAATTGATTATTTAAGCGTGCTTGTTGGAAGTGGGGCATTCTTTTCTGGAATTGTATCTAATAGGACAGGTACAAGTGAGGGTTTTAATTTTGTCTCAGATGCATATTTGTCAGGCTTTTCTTTGGAGTATCCTTATTTTTTAGATAATTTATTTGTTATTGGAAGAATAGTGCCTTCTGGATACTTATTACAATTACTTAAAGATAGATTGTTTAAAAATAAAAAGTCGTTTGAAGAATTTCTTGAAGACATTGCTAAGGCATATGATTTAGGTGATGTTTATTTTTATCTAAGCAAGAGGGAGCTTTTCTCCGACCATGTTTTAATAGATTTGCAAGTAAGAGATGATTTGAGTAAAGGTATTTTTGGCAAAGTAGATAATCCTTTACAGATAGGAGCTGCAATGCTTGAGTTTTCTTATTTCTCCTTTTACAATAAAATACTTCAGCTTAAATCTTTTAAAAGAGATGTCTTAGATATTTTTGTCAGTGGTTCTAATTCGGATAATTTGTTTTTAAATGAGCTAAAAGCTAATATTATTGGTAGGGATTTAAAGATTTTTGAATTTAAACATTCTGAGATTATCGGTAATGCGATCTTAGCTTTTTGTTGCTTAGGGGAGTTTGATAGTTTGGATAAGGCATTTAAAAAGCTTGCTAAATTTAAACAGGTTATATCTTTTAATGCTAGTATGCATGATATTTATTTAGAGAAATATCACAAGTATGTCTCTAATTTTAATTTATTTATTAATAGTTAATATATAAGCATCTTTAAATTCACTTGATCCTGATATTTTCTTAAGATCAAGTTTAGCCTCTGATATGGTTTTGTAAGGCCCAGATCTGACCCTATAAGTGTCTTTATCATTTACTGTTGCTGAATAAATCTTTGCATGTATTTTATATTTCATTAATTCTTGAATATTGTTGTCAGCAGAGATTGGATCTGAGAGTGATGCAAATTGTATGTAGTATTCCTTTCGAGGGTCATATTTGTTTTCAAATTTATTATAGTTTTGTTCTTTTTTGGTTTCTTGATCCGTTTTTGCAATGGTTTGAGTTTTTTGAGATGTGTTTTTCTTTATGTGTGTTTTTGTAGGTTCATGTTTATTTATGACTTGTGGTTCTTTTTTAGTAATAATTTTTTTATTATTTTGATTTATGCTACTACTCAAATTTTTATCTTGTGTGGGATTTTGTGTGAGATCAATTATAATTTCATTTGGCTTTTCAGTTATTGATAAGGCTTTTTTATTATTTTCATGTTCTATAACTTTTTCATCTTTTGTTTCTTGTAAAATAATATTTTTACTTGCAATGTCGGAGGCTAAGTTTTTATTTGGAAAGAAAATAATTATTCCAAGAAATATAATTGTACAAACGATTACAATTGAAGTTAATGCTACTAAAAATCCTTTATTGTTATTTTCATTAAAATCTTTCATCTATGTGACCTCTTTCATCTTTGCCCTAATCTCTTTTTCTAGATGCTCATAGCTCTTACTGTTAATTATATTTATTATTTTTGAATTTAGAATATTTTTATTTAAAAAAATATCATCTTGCCACTTAAGGATATTGATAACCAAATTTTCATCAAGGTTGCGGCTTGCTCTTAGTCTTTTCTTTATTATCTCATCATTTGCTTTTATTATAAATATATGCCCGCAGAACTTTGCAATATTTAATTTAAAAAGTAATGCAGCATTAATTATGATTTTATCAAATTCATTCTTTAATATTATTTGTTCTATTTCTTTGTATATAGCGGGATGTGTTATTGCTTCTAATTTTTCTAGTTTTTCCCTGTCGTTAAATACAATATTTCGAAGTTTTACTCTTTCTATTTCATTTTTATTATTTAATATTTTTTTGCCAAATATCTTAACTACTCTATCTTGTTTTGCTTGTAGGACTATGTGTCCAATTTTATCTACATTTATTTCATGAAAGCCATACCTACTGCAAATGATTTTTGAAGCGGTATCTTTACCAGTTGATATTCTACCAGTTATGCCAATTATCGATGAATTTCTCCCCATGATTTTCCAGTCTCAATATTTATCCTTAAAGGAAGCTTTAAAGGATAAGCATTTTCCATCATTTCTTTGATTATTGTTTTTGCTTCTTCACATTCTTGCTTAGGTGATTCGATTAGTATCTCGTCGTGTACTTGTAAGAGTATTTTTGATTTGAGATTTTTACTTTTAAATTCATTATATACTCTGACCATTGCGATTTTCATTATATCAGATGCGCTTCCTTGTATTGTACTATTTATTGCTATTCGTTCAGCTCCTGAGCGTTCCGAGTGATTTTGACTATTAATTTCTTTTATATATCTTCTTCTTTTAAGAAGAGTTTCACTGTATCCATTTTTTCTGGCAAAATCTATTCGATTTTGTATAAAAATTTTTATTTTAGAATAAAGATTAAAGTATGAATCGATGAACTTTTGGGCTTCTTCTCTTTTAATAGATAATTCTTGTGAGAGCCCATGGGCTGACATGTTATAAATTATTCCAAAATTAATTGATTTTGCTACCCTTCTCATGGAAGGCGTTACTTTGTCTGTGTCTACTTTAAAAAGTTGCGATGCTGTTTTGATGTGAATGTCTTCTTTATTTTTAAATGCTTCAATAAGTGCTCCGTCTTCTGAGAAGTGTGCTAGTATGACAAGTTCAATTTGTGAATAATCGGCAGAAATAAAAAGATTGCCTTCCTTGGGTTTGAATGCTTCTCTTATTTTGCGTCCTTTTTCATCTTTGATTGGAATATTTTGTAGGTTAGGTGCGGTGCTTAAAATGCGTCCCGTTGCTGCTTTTGCTTGTATAAAGTTTGTGTGTATTTTATTTGTTTTTGCGTTTATAAACTTTATTAAATTATCCGTATATGTGTTTTTTAACTTTGAGATTTTTCTATATTGTATGATTTTTGGTATAGATTCATGTTGATCTTTTATTGCCTCTAGTACTTTAATACTTGTTGAATGTTTTTTGACATTTGGGGGTAGTACCAGCTTTAGTTCGTCAAATAATACCCTATACAGCTGTTTGCTTGAATTTAGATTAAATTTAATACCTATACTTTGTATTATTTCATTTTCAATTAATTTTAATTCTTTGGTAAGTTCTTGGCTATATTGTCTTAGATAATCTTTATCAAGGTAAATTCCATTTTCTTCCATTTCTGTAATAACATTGCTAAATGGCATTTCTACGTCTATCATTAGGCTTTCAAGATTATCTTCTTTGAGTTTTTTTGCGAAGATTTTAAATAATCTGAAAGTAATATCAGCATCCTCAGCAGCATAATTAGAGACTGTCTCAAGTGGTATATCTTTCAAAGTACCATTTTGTGATACTATTTCTTGGTACTTGATATTTTTATGCATTAAATACTTTTCTGATAAAAAGTCAAGGGATACTTTTGTGTTTGGATCAATAACATATGCTGCTATCATTGTATCAAAATAGGGGGGTATTGCGTTAAATCCATGTCTTGTAAATATTTTGTAATCGAATTTGTAGTTTTGGCCAATTAATTTAGGTTTTGTTTTAAAAAATTCATTGAATTTTTGTGTTATGTATTCTCTTTCGATAGATTTTTTTTCTTTAGTTTCTATGGGAATATAGTAGCTTTCAAATTCTTTAAATGAAACCGAAATACCGAGTATTTGTGCTTCATAGACATTAGTAGAAGTTGTTTCTGTATCTATTGATACATAGCTTGTTTTTTTTAGTTTTTCTATTAGTAAGTCAAGTTGTTCTTTTGTTAATATTGTTTCGTATTTAATATTTTCTTCTTGTATTGTTTTAAGAGTATTTAAATATGATGTTGTTTGTAAAGTCCCTTGTGTTTGATTTGTAACATGTCTTTTTTTTAATATAGCCTTATAAGATTTAATTAGGGTCGTTGCAGAGTATTCCTCAAATAGTGAAAGGACGTCTTCTTTCAAGTTTTCCAGTTTAAATTCTTCAAGTGCCGGCAATTCTAGATCTTCTACAAGACTGATAAGTTCATAACTTAAAAAGGCATTTTTTATCTCTCTTAATAGGATTTCTTTGTATCTATTATTAATAGAATCTATATTTTCGTATATTCCTTTTAATGTTTGAAATTCATTTAGTAGCTTGACGGCTCCTTTTCCTCCAATTCCTTTGATACCTGGTATATTATCTGATCTGTCTCCAACAATGGATAAATAATCTTTGATTTGGGATGTGTTTACTCCAAATTTTTGCATAACATAATCATTATCCATTTTCACAAAGCTACTATTCTCTATTTTAAGTATTTTGGTTTGATCTGACATTAATTGCAATAAATCTTTGTCTGGGGAAATGATATAAGTTAAGTAATTGTTGCGTTCTGCTTTTTTTGCAAAGCTGGCTATAAGATCATCAGCTTCGTATCCTTGTCTTTCAAAGAATGGAATGTTTGCTTTTAGTAGACCTTCTTTTATCCAATGGATTTGTGGGATCAAATTATCTGGAGGAGCATCTCTTGTTGCTTTGTAACTTGGATATTTTTGTTGCCTAAATGTTTGTGTCTCGGAATCAAAGGCTACAATTAAATTTTCTGGATTTTTTTCTTTTATTATAAAAAAAAGAGTTTTGAAAAATCCAATAAATGCATTAACGTTTTCCCCTTTACTATTTGTTAAAGGGTTGTTTTTCATTGCATGATAATTTCTAAATATTATATTTAAAGCGTCGATTAGGTAAATTTCTTTCATATCTTGACATCTACTATAATTGGATTATTGTAGTTAAAGAGACTTTTAGAAAATTGAGTTTTTGGTATTGTTGTTTTTTGAACAAATAGCTCTTTTAAGGTTTTGCATGTATTTTGGTATTGAATGCATATTTTTTCTTTTAATAAGCAAGTGTCCTCAATTGATTTTCTAACGTCTTCTTGTATTTGCTCTTGTCCCTTTAGCCATGAATTTATGCTTACATAATAATTCTTAATTGAATTTAAAATTAAATCCTTTGCAGGATTTGTAATATTTAATGTGTCTAGAATTCCTTTATTGATTTCTTCGTTTTCAAATTCTAGGATGGCTTTTAGTTTTTTTAGTTCAAGTATTAGATCTTTTAAATATATTTTTAGTATTCTATTAGCTGACAATGTTGATCCCTAATTTTTTGTTAGTAATATTATTATCTTTTTTAAGTAATGTTTTCCAAGCTGTGTGCAGATTTTTAAGGTGCTTTAAGACTTCTTGAATATTGTCCCTATTCTTTTCCAATGTAACACTTTCTAATGTTTTGCTCAAAAAGGAATATATTGAGAATAAGTTATTTGAAATTTCCCCACCATCTTCAAAATTTAATGTAGACATTAATTCAATGATGATATCTTGTGCATGGTAAACTTTTTCATCGGCCTTTGCTGTACTGTTTGGATCCTCGCTTTTATAAAATTCTTTGGCAATTTCTAGATCTTGTATTGCTTTCTCATAAAGCATTACTAATATTGATATAGGACTTGATGTGTTGATTTGTGTTTTTTTATAGATTTCTTCTTTTGTTATCAAGGATTTTCTCCTAGTATAATTTTTTTATCTGTCCTGCTATTTGATCTTCTCCGAAAGGTTTTGTAATATACCCTTTTGCTCCAAGTTCTAAAGCTTTTGCAATGAGTTCTTGCTTTCCGAGAGCTGTAACCATCAATACATTTATTTTGCGGGCAAGGCTCTTGTTAATTTCATTTATTTTCTCAAGGGTCGTAATGCCATCCATGCCCATCATTGTTATATCAAGGGTTATCAGGTGAATTTCTTCCTGTTTCTCAAATTCTTTAATAGCTTGTATTCCATCTTCTGCTTCAAAAAATTCGCTAAAGCCTAATTTTTTCAATATCTTAATTAAGTTTTTTCGCATAAAAATAGAATCATCAACTACCAAGGCCTTTCTATTCTCTTCCAAACCTCACTCCTTACTTAATTTTAACATAATAACATATTAAAAATCATTTAATACAAATAAAGATATTATGTATGATTATCTATATTGTATTTTACTTTAGATTTTAAGATGAATGAGTTTATTACTCAAGAACTTATCCCTGAAAATTTATATTTTTATTTTCATTATTTTGTTAAAATGTAACTTGAGCTTTCAATTAAGTTCGATGTCAAATTTATGATCGAAGATGTAGAAGATGAAATTTTACGTTTGAAAAATATCATTAAAAGATGGAACAGAGAGTATTATGTCGATTCTTCACCCAGTGTGGGTGATTTGACTTATGACAAAGCTCTTTTGCGACTTCAGGATTTGGAAAGTAAATATCCTGAATATAAAACCTTGGATTCCCCCACTTTTAGGTTTGGTAGCGATCTTTTAAATGATTTTGAAGAAGTTAAACATTCTTTCCCTATATTAAGTTTGGATAAAACTTATGATATTAAGGGATTATCATTGTGGATTGAGAAGATGGTGCTAGAGAGTGCTATCTCAGGATTGCATACTGGTATTTCAGTTGAACCTAAAATTGATGGGTGTTCAATTGTTCTCCATTATAAAGATGGGATACTTGAGAAAGCTTTGACTAGGGGAGATGGAAGGGTTGGTAATGATGTTACTGAAAATGTTAAAACAATTAGAAATGTTCCTTTGCGTATTGATGAAAAGATTGAATTAGTGTTGCGGGGTGAGATTTATATTACTAAGGAAAATTTTTTGAAAATAAATCGCACATTAAAAAATCCTTATGTTAATGCTAGAAATTTAGCCTCAGGTATATTGAGAAGAATAAGTAGTAAAGAAGTTGCTAATTTTCCTTTAGATATTTTTGTTTATGATATTTTATATTCTAGTTTGAAACTGAATACTAGTCATGATGCTTTTGACAAACTTAAGCAATTTGGATTTAAAGTTAATCCTTTTTGTGAATTTTTTGGTGGCAAAAACTTAGAAGCAGGTATTATTGCTCATGTTAAAAAGATAGAGGCCTTAAGAGATTCTTTTGAATATGAAATTGATGGTGTTGTGCTGAAGATTGACAGCTTTATTTTAAGGAAAATTTTGGGATCTACTTCTCATCATCCAAAGTGGTCAATAGCTTATAAGTTTGAATCTTGCACAGGTATGAGCAAAGTGGTAGACATAGTTGTTCAGGTTGGCCGCAGCGGGAAGATTACCCCTGTTGCACATGTAGAAAAAGTGCTTGTTGCTGGGGCTTCTATTACTAATGCAAGTCTGCATAATCAAGATTATATAGATTTTGTTGGTTTAAATGTTGGAGATATTGTTGTGATTTCAAGACGTGGGGATGTGATTCCTGCTGTTGACTTGGTGATAGAAAAGCTTGCGGTTGGTAGTTTTAAAATTCCTAGTAATTGTCCTTCGTGTAAAATGACTTTAATAAAAGAGGGTGCACATCTTTTTTGTGTAAATAGACATTGTTCTTGTCGAATAATTGAACAGGTAAAATATTTTTGTAGTAAGAAATGCATGAATATTGTAGGACTTTCGGAGAAAACAATAGAGTTCCTTTTTGAAAAGAAGTTTATATCTTCAGAAGTCGAGCTTTATACTTTTAATTGTGATAGGCTTATTAATCTAAAGGGTTTTAATCTTAAGAGAATAAATAACTTAAAGCGTTCAATTGAAGACAGTAAAAGTAGGCCGTTTAGAAAGTTGCTTCTTGGTATGGGAATTAAAGACCTTGGAGAGAATACAATATTAGTGCTAATTAATAACAATTTAAACTCGTTTGATACAATTAGTACTCTTTGCAAAAATAAAGAGGCTGCTCTTGCCAAACTTTTAAAGATTAAGGGAATAGGGGAGAGGATAGCTTTAAATATTATTGAAGCATTTAATGATAAGACTATTCTTGATAAGTTTAATTTTTTTAAAGAATTAGGGTTGAAAATGGAGGAAGATAATACTAATGATGCTGTGTATGATTCCTTTTTATTTGGTAAAAAATTTTGCATTACAGGTTCTTTTAAAGGGTATTCTAGGGATGTACTTATTGAAAAGCTTACTAAGAAAGGTGCTGTTTTCAGCCGTTCAGTTACTAAGTGTTTAGATTTTTTACTTGTTGGAGAAAAGTTTGGATTAAAAGTGCAAAAAGCCAATAATTTGGGTATTAAGACCTTCAGTCTTTTTGATATTAAGGATTTTGTGGATTTAGATGATTAAATTTATTTTATTATTCTTATGTTTTTAAATTCTGATGCTAGATTTTTATATAGAGTAATTATTTCATTTGTATGCTCTACTTTTATTAGGTTTCTGAAAAATTTTTCTTTATGTTTTAATGATGGGTTGATGAAATGGGTTTTAACATTATATTTTGGGATTAGTCTGTAAATTTCTTTTGCTCTATATAAGTTTTTTGTTGGTTCTACTTCAATGTAATATCCGTTAGATTTTTTAAAATCAAATTCACTACTTTGATCTTTAAAATTATAGTTATTTAAATGTGTATCTGGATATATTTGGAATTCAGCAGTTTTTATCACGACATTTTTATGTGTTGTTTTTTCATTGTTAGGATAAAATTCATTTTTTTTGTATTGTGATTTTTTATTTTCGCGAGTTAAGAGATCTTTGTTTTTATGTTTTGCAAATTCTTCTTTAAGTGTTAGGATAGTATTTTCATTGTCCGTTAATTTTTTATCCAATGTATTTATTTTGTCTTGCTTTTGTTGAATTATATCTTTGTTTTCTTTGTATAATTCTTCATTTTTATCAATTTTGTCTTTTAGTATATTTATTACTTTCTCTATTGAAGATAAATTGTTTTCGATATTTTTTAAGCTAGTGCCATGATTGTTTTTTAAATCTATTAATTCTTTTTGAAATGCTAGTAAGGTATCTTCATTGTTATTGATTTTATCGTCAAGGTCACTTAGTCGTTGAATATTATTGTTAAGAGTCTCTTTGTTGTTATTGATTTTATCGTCAAGGTCACTTAGTCGTTGAATATTATTGTTAAGAGTCTCTTTGTTGTTATTGATTTTATCGTCAAGGTCACTTAGTCGTTGAATATTATTGTTAAGAGTCTCTTTGTTGTTATTGATTTTATCGTCAAGGTCACTTAGTCGTTGAATATTATTGTTAAGAGTCTCTTTGTTGTTATTGATTTTATCGTCAAGGTCACTTAGTCGTTGAATATTATTGTTAAGAGTCTCTTTGTTGTTATTGATTTTATCGTCAAGGTTACTTAGTCGTTGAATATTATTGTTAAGAGTCTCTTTGTTGTTATTGATTTTATCGTCAAGGTCACTTAGTCGTTGAATATTATTGTTAAGAGTCTCTTTGTTGTTATTGATTTTATCGTCAAGTTCACTTAATTTGTGAGTGTTCTTAAGAAGAGCATCTTTAAGAGTCTCTTTATTGTTATTGATTTTATTATCAAGTTCACTTAATTTGTGAGTGTTCTTATGAAGAGCATCTTTAAGAGTCTCTTTGTTGTTATTGATTTTATTATCGAGTTCACTTAATTTGTGAGTGTTCTTATGAAGAGCATCTTTAAGAGTCTCTTTGTTGTTGTTGATTTTATTGTTAAGCTCATTTAGTCTGTGGATATTGTTGTTAAGAGCATCTTTATTGTTATTAATTTTATCGTTAAGCTCATTTAGTCTGTGGATATTGTTGTTAAGAGCATCTTTGTTATTATTAATTTTATCGTTAAGTTCATTTAGTGCTTGGGTTTCTGAATTAAAATATTCTTGTTCTTGAGCATACATATCGTATCTGTTCTCTTCAGATGGATAGTTATATTCTTCATTTGATATATATTCGTTTTGATTCTCTTCATATTCTTGAGCTTTGTTGTAAGTATTGTTTGTTGATTGAAGAGCATGATTAAGTAAGTTTTCTTTTTCGTTAATTAATTTTTTTATTTTTTTAATTTCTTCTTTTAAATTTTTTGTTAGAATTTCGTATTCTTCGTTCTTTTTTTCAATTGATTTTATGTTTTTTTGCCTTAAAAGATTTTCTAGATTTTCTATTTTTTTCTCATAGTTTTCAATTCTAAGTTTTAAGTTATCTATATTTTCTATAAACCAATCATTTATATTGTCTTGTTCTGAGTAAAAATCATTTGTGTTTAAATTTTGTTGGTATTGTAACTCTTCGTTTGTTAAGATACTATTTATTGCTTGTCTGTTGTCTGATATTTGAATTTGTTCTGAATCTTTAAATTTAAGTTTATTTGATTTTTTATTTGATGCATTTGATTTGTTGTCTTTTAAAATTTTGTTTTTCTTATGGTAAATCATCCCTTCTTCATTGTTGAAATCTTCGTTTAAATCTTCTTTGGGGATATAAATTTTTGAGTGATTTATTATATAGTCACTTGCATTTTTTTTGGGCTCTCCAAAAAGTAATGTGCACGAAAATAGCATAAGAATTCTAGAGAGTATTGGAAGTATCTTTTTGCCTTTACCCATAAACACCCTATTGATATTATTTGACATTCATTCTAAATTTAATGTTACCATAGTTTTTAAAATTTATCAAAAGAAAATATGTAACAGTGTAAAAATGATTTCAGCGTTGAGATCCATATTTTAATTATTGCATCATGTTTTGATTTGCAATAGTAATTTTGTTGGTATTATGACATAATTATAGAAATAGAAGGTAAATTATAAATTTTTGACTTCTTATTTTACTTAAGTTGTTTATGAAGTTAGAGAATATGGATGAAGTTTGGGCTTTGCCAGTTTGTTGCAATATCAACAATTCTATTATTGATGATTTTAGACTTTCAGATAAATATAAAGATCAGGTTTTTTATATAAGTTATAAAGATGATATTATCTTAAAGTTTATTGATATTGTTGATTCTAATGAATTTGATTTAAAACTTTTTGATAATAAAATAGATTTTGAAGGACAAATTCCTGTAGTTTTATATTCTGAGAGCTTAGATTCTTTATTAGGAGCAGAAGAAAGCATTGATTTTGAATTAAAAGACATTGAGCAGAATGATGTTTATTTTGATTCAAGAGTGAAAGAATCAGGTGAATTTAAAATTCATAATTCTTATTATGAGTTTTCAGATTATTTAAATTATTGCAGTGATATTCTTTTAGTTAGAGTGTGCTTTAAAGGCGATAGTTTAATCATTGATGCAGACCTTGATAATATTGCACTTGTAAAGCAAATTATTAGTAATAATTTTTGTATTGCTTTCGATAAGATTATTATTAATCCTATTAATAATGATTGTTTGAATGGTTTGTTTCCAGTTTCTTTTAATGCTGTCTTACAAGGTATAATAATTGCTAAGAAACTTGGGCAAAAAGTTAATGTTATTTATTATAAAAGACATTTTTTAATGGCACAATCCTTAAGTTTAAAGTTTTCAGCTGTTAATTATTTATCAGTAGAAAATAGGCTTGCTAAGATTATGTTAGATCTTGAAATCGACAGACCATTAAACTTTTTATATAAATTTTATTTTGATTGCCTCAGGCATATTTTTAGTAATTTATTTTTTGATGTGTGTGTACATATTAATTTCATATCGACTAAGAGTAATGCTATATTTTTTTATGACAATTATTTCTTCTTTGAGAGCTCTGTTTATAATTTTATTTATTCAAACTTTTATAATCTTGCAGTCAGTTTGTCAATTGAACCTCTTAGTTATTTACTCAGCTATGTTAAGGGTGAATATAATATTTTTTTAAAGCTTTTTAAGGAGATGGATTTGAAAAATTCTATCATGCGCAAGTCATCTTCTATAAGCTTAAATAATGAATATAATATTTTTGATGTGAGAAGAAAAGGTATAGGATTTGCCTTTTTAAATCTAGACCCTAATCTAGATTCTGCTTTCTTAAGTGGCAATCAGACTGTTTCTATGAGTTTGCATAAGGATAAATTAGACGTATCTATTCCTTATAGAGTGATAGATGTCAACTTAATAAACTATTTAAGGAATACTTTAGCTAGGACTTTTAGCTTATCTTATGATAATGTTAATTTTATTGTTAGTGATGCCTTTGGAGAGGATGTTGAACCTTATAGTGCATTGATCAAAGAATCTTATCTCATTGAAAGAGAGGTTTTAGCTATGAAGGATGAGCTTGTCGTGATGATTGGTGAGGATTTTAAAGGAGAATATCCTGTTGTAGTTGGTCAAAACTTTGTTGTAGATATAGGCAAGAGGTTTAATGTTGCTTGTTCTCTTGAGATTGATGTAGGAATAAGTTCTTTTAATATTATATTTAGTAATGTGAATTTTTTTGTTGAAAATGGTAAGTTTGATAAACTTAGAATAAATAATAAACGTGCATTTTCAATTTTTAGCTTGGCAGTTGACTATGTTTTTGGAAATATTACTTATGATATTGTTGATTCCGTGGAGCTTGAGTTTATTGAAGATGGTGAATTTGTTTTTTCTTTTAGAGTATTATTTGTTGCATCTGTTTCTGCAATTAGAACAGCTTTAATTCAGGCTTTTGACTTTAACATATGTAAAACCCCTATTGATCTTAAGGATATTCTAAATAGTTGGAGCGTACGAATTGATACTAATTAGCTTTAATTTGAATGGAGAGAGTCTTTCAAAAAGTATTGAACTTCCTTTAAGTACCAAAGAGCTTTTGATAAGTATTTTTTATTCAGGTGATCGAAATTTCATTGAAAACATGAATAAAAAGTTTTCATTGGTGCTCTTAGACTTAAAACCTGTATATTCATCTTTAGTTCCGGCCTTTATGTTAAATGGGCGCAGCATCATTACTGTTGAAGGTTTGCAAAATACAACCTTTTATGAGACATTGGTTAAAGTTTTACTTGAAAATGATTTTGGTTTTTGTGCAAATTGTTTTTCATCTAATGTATTATTATTCCACTATTTTTTAAAACGTAAGGTTATAATTAGGACTGATATTTTGGGATATTATAATACATTAAAATGTAATTGTCTTGATGTTAATACTTTTTTAGATCTTTATTTGCGATTGGAAGAGTTAGAGAGAAAATGAGTGGTGTTAAGGTATATTATCCAGAAAATTTTAATGCACTTGTTAGCTTGTTTAAGGAAGATTCAAACAGTTATATAGTTTATAATGAGATTGATTTTCATAAAAATGCTGCAATTTTTATGAAAAATGATATTTCTGATAACTTTTTTATAATTAATAATTTTGAAAGATTTAATAAAGTTTCTCTTAAGAGTAATTTTTTGGAAATGGGACCTTGTGTTACTTATGATGCGATATTGCAATTTGGAGAGAGAAACATTCCAAGGTTATTTTATGAATTTATTTCAAGACTGAATGATAGGATATATCTAAATAGCATTAATATTGCTAATGGATTTTATTATAAGAACACAGTATTTGATTTATATCCTTTGTTATTAAGTCTTGATGCCCAGCTTGAATTTAAAAATATTTTGACTAAAAAAACTTATACTTATAATGCTTACAGTATTAACAGAGATGATTACATACAAAGTCGTCATACTTTGTTTTTAAATAAATTAAAATTTCCAATTACGAATTTATGGAATAAGAGTTTTTATAGCAAAATATTTGTTGATACTTTTTCATCTGATATTTTAGAAGAAGTAAACATTATTTTTATTTGCGTTCTTTTGAATGTTAAAAGAGATATTATAAGTGATTTTCTGATGAAAATATTTTATAATGACAAAGTTATTACTTTAAGGGATTCTCAAGTTTTACTTCTTAATAAATCTTTGCCTTTATCTCTAGTTGAAATTGAAGATTCTCTTAAGATGCTAGATAGGAATATGAGAGATGTTAAAAACTTTAACTTCGGGGAGAGAAGTTTAAGACTTATAAAAAATTTTTATTTCGATATATTATTTAATTTTTAGTATTATCAATAGTATTATAAAAATTAGCATTATTAAATATTAAATAATTGCCGGTTTTTTGGCATAGTTTTAATATAAAAGCAATGGAATTGATGTATCAATTTGTTTTTATGCATTATAATATTTATTTGTTGATAACTTAATCAAAAAATAAATATTCAAATAAGGGGCTTAAGCTTATGGTTAAAAGAGAAGCTACAATTAAAGCTGTTAATGGCTTGCATGTTAGACCGGCGTCAACATTTGTAAAAAAGGCTAAGGAATATACTAGCGATATAACTATTGAAGCTGATGGAAAATCTGTTAGTGGAAAAAGTTTATTTCGATTACAAACCCTAGAATTATCTTCTGGCAAGAAGCTTATGGTTTGTGCTCAGGGTGATGATGAAGAGAAGGCTGTTACTGAACTTGTTGAGCTCATTGAATCTTTTAAAGAGTAGATGTGGAAGGTTGATATGACTTTATCGGGGAAAAGAATATCTAAAGGGATAGGTATAGGAGAAGCACTTTTTATTAAGAAGGATTTTGATAAATTCATTGATAAATCAAAAATTGCTTCTTTTCAAATTGATAGTGAGATAAAAAAATTTAATGATGCTAAGTCAAAGGCTATAGCGGTACTTAAAGATCTCACAAAAAAGGTTGTAGCTCAACTTGGGGCTGATAAGGAAGGCATTTTTGAAGGGCAGATGTTAGTTATTGAGGATGATGAACTTTCTGATTCTGTTATAAGTTTTATTAAGAATAAAAATTATGGTGCTGCTTATGCTGTATATCTATCCTTTAAAGAATTGATTGCAAGTGTAGAAGAATATACAGATGCTTATTTAAAAGAGCGAGTTTCTGATTTTAAAGATATTAGGAATAGGCTTATTGCAAATATCTTAGATCAGGTGACTGATCTTGCTGAGGTTAAGAGAGATGTAGTTCTGATTACTGAAGAATTAACACCTTCTGATACAATGCAGGTTGATTTAAATTATGTTAAGGGATTTGTGACCGCAGTTGGTGGTGAGACTTCTCATGCTGCTATTTTGGCAAGGACAATGGGACTTCCAGCTCTTGTGATGACGCCTTTAGATATTGCTAAAATTAAAGAAGGTGATCATTTAATAATTGATGGCCTGTCTTCAATAATTATTTCTAGTCCTTCATCCAGTGAACTTGATAAATATACACATAAGATATTGGAGCATAATGAGCATGAAAAACAGCTTTTTGAATTAAAAAACCAGGATGCAAAGACAAAAGACGGTATTAAAATATCTCTTAAGGCTAACATTGGAACTCCTACAGATATTTCTTATGTTAATAAATATGGTCTTGATGGTATAGGGCTTTTTAGGACAGAATTTTTATATATGGAGTCTGTAAAGCCGCCAACAGAAGATGAACAGTTTGAAGCCTATAAGAGAGTTTTAGAAACTATTGAAAAGAAAGGTGTTGTTACTATTCGTACTCTTGATATTGGCGGAGATAAAGAGATTCCATATTTTAATTTTCCAAAGGAAGATAATCCTTTTTTAGGTTATCGTGCTCTTAGAATGTATATGGACTATGAGGATTTGATACAAAGTCAGTTTAATGCGATTTTTAGGGCTAGTCATTATGGCAAGATAAGAATCATGGTTCCTATGCTTACTAGATATGAGGAAATTGATATAATTAATTATTTTGTAGATAAAGCTAAAGAGAATTTAAAGTCTAGAAATTTGCCTTTTGATGAAAATTTGGAAGTCGGGTGTATGATAGAAGTTCCTTCAGCGGCTTTGGTGGCTTCTGAGTTTGCTGACAAATTGGATTTCTTTAGTATTGGTACTAATGATTTAACCCAATATACTTTGGCTGTAGATCGGGGTAATCAGAAGATATCAAATTTATATGATAAATATAATCCTGCTGTCTTAAGGCTTATTAAGAATGTTCTTGATGCTGGTAATAGTTCTGGTATTGATGTTTCTGTTTGTGGTGAGCTTGGGGGAGATGAGGCTGGAGCTTTGATTCTTATTGGGCTTGGATTTAGATCTTTAAGTATGGTTCCTAGTGCTTCACTTCGAATTAAGTATTTGCTAAGACAGTATACAATTTCTGATTTAAGTGAATTGGCAAATAAAGTGTTAAATAGTAAGTCAGAATCAGAGACTTTAAAATTTTTAGATAAATATATAGGAGATTAGTTTATGGGGTTTTTAGGTTTTTTTAAAAAGTCTGCTACTTTGGACTTAATAGCACCTGTTAGTGGGAAAGTTGTTTCAATTGATAAGGTGCCAGATGAGGCTTTTGCTGAGAAGATAGTTGGGGATGGAATTGCGATTATTCCAACCGGAAGTGAGTTGGTTGCGCCTTGTGATGGGAATATTGGTAAAATTTTTAAAACCAACCATGCCTTTAGCCTTGAAACTAAAGAGGGTGTTGAAATTTTTGTGCATTTTGGTATTAATACTCTTAATTTGAATGGTAAAGGATTTACAAGGGTTGCTGAAGAGGGCATGAGCGTCAAACAGGGCGATGTTATTATTAGGCTTGACCTTGAGTATTTAAAGGCCCATGCAGAGTCAGTAGTTACTCCTGTTGTTATTGCAAATTCTGATGAAGTTTCAAGCATTGAGTATGTATTTGGAAAGCTTGAAGATGGTTCTGAATATATTGTACCTTCTTCTACTACTTTAACTGAGGAGGTTAAAACTAAGATATCTCAGACTAAACCTGTTGAGGCGGGCAAGGATTTGGTTCTTAGAGTTAAGAAGTAAGTTCGCAAACATAAGCTTGCGAACTTACTTGTATTATATGTTTTGTTCTAATATTTCATTTATGATGTTTATAAATTGACTTGGATTTTTGCTTGGCAAGCCTGATGTTAGCATTGCCTCTTCAAGAAGAAGGATGCTTATTTTTTCCAAGTTTTCATCATCTAGATTTTTTAAATTTTGAATGATTTTATTGTTTGGATTGAGTTCAAGAATAGGTTTTGTTTCTTTGACCTCTTGTCCCATTGATATCATAATTCTTTGCATTTGATAAGTGGGGTCAGAACTATCAATTATTATTGCTGATGGTTCTTGTTTTAGAGTTGCTGATAGTGACACATCTTTAACATGTTCTTTAAGTATTTCTTTTACCCTCAGTAATGTATCTTTGAATTCTTCTTCCATGTGCTTGAAGTTTTCGTCTTTAAGTTCATCACTTGTTTCATTTTTGTTTATTGCTTTTAACTTCATGCCATCGTATTCTGTGATGAAATTTAAAATAGCCTCATCAAGTTCATCATCCATAATAAGAGTTTCATATCCTCTTTCTTTATAAGCATTTACAATCGGATTGATTTTAAGTATATTTTCTCTCCCCCCTGTTATATAGTATATGCTTTTCTGTCCTTCAGGCATTCTCTCTTTGTATTCTTTTAAGGATACAAGTCCATCGATGTGAGAAGACTTAAATCTAATTAAGGATATGAGCTTGTTTCTGTTATCAAAGTCAGAATAAACTCCTTCTTTTAAACATCTTCCAAATTCTTTAGAGAATTCATTGAACTTGGAGTGATCGGTCTCACTTAGCTTTTCAAGTTCACTAAGTATTTTCTTTACAGAAGATGCCTTTATTTTGGCCAATATTTTGTTTTGCTGTAAAATTTCCCTACTTACGTTTAGGGGTAAGTCTTGACAATCTATTATTCCCTTTATGAATCTTAGGTAATTTGGAAGTAAGCTATCAGCAGAATCTGTAATGAAAATTCTATTTATGAATAATTTTACACCAGGTTTAGTATTTGGGTAGTAGAGATCATAAGGGGCTTTGCTTGGGACATAGAAAAGATTTATATACTCAATACTTCCTTCAGCTTTTGTGTGAATATGAATTAATGGATTCTCATAATCAAAGGTTAGATTTTTATAAAATTCATTGTATTCTTCATCAGTTATTTCATTTTTATTTTTTATCCAAATTGCTGTTGTGTCGTTTAGTTTTTCTTCCTTATCTTCAAATCCCTCCTGCTTTCCATCCTTCATTAAAGGTTCCTTGTACTTAATGAAGATAGGATAACTTATATGATTTGAATATTTTTTGATAATCTCTTGGATTTTCCATTTGTTGGTATATTCAATTCCTTCTTCGTTAAGATAAAGGGTTATTTCAGTTCCATTTTCATCTTTTTTTGCCTTATCTATTTCATATCCTGTTTTGCCATCACTAGACCAGATGTAGGCAACATCTTCTAAGGCTTTTTTTGTTACAACCTCAACTTTGTCTGATACAATAAAAGCGCTGTAAAATCCAACCCCAAACTGTCCAATTAAGCTTGCGGTTTTTTTCTCATCTTTTTTTAAATTGTTTATAAATTCTTTAGTGCCTGATTTTGCAATTGTGCCAAGATGATTAATCAGGTCTTCTCTGTTCATTCCAATTCCATTATCTTTTATCTTAATGAGTTTTTCGTCAAAGCTTATTTCTATTTTTGGCTCTAGTTTAATATCCTTAAATTTTTCGTTTGTTAGGCTTAAAAATTTAAGTTTATCAATGGAATCAGAGGCATTCGATATTAATTCCCGTAAAAATATTTCTTTATGAGAATAAAGAGAATGTATGATTAAATAAAGTAAATCATTAACTTCTGTATCAAATTGTTTTTTCATAGAATTCTCCTGTCTTGCATTTGTTTTAATCTTTACTTTTTTTATAATATATCATAATCTAAAAATAATGAATAAAATAAATTTGTCTATAATAAAAAATTAGTGTAGGGGATAATACTATGGATGTTGGTATTTATGGGCTGGGAGTTATGGGTAGCAATTTAGCGTTAAATATTGCTGATAGCGGTTTTAACGTTTCTGTTTATAATAGAGATAGTGATAAGACGGAAATTTTCCTTGTAAATAATGCTCATAAAAAAATTCATGGGTTTAAAGATATTGAGACTTTTATTGGAAGTTTAAAAAAACCTAGAAAGATTATTTTAATGATATTAAGCTCAGCTGTGGATGAAGTCATTGAACAAATTTTACCTTTAGTTGAAAAATTCGATATTATTATTGATGGTGGAAATTCTCATTATAAGGATACTGTAAGGAGAGAGCAGGGATTATCTTCTAAGGATATTTATTTTGTAGGGCTTGGAATTTCAGGTGGTGAAAAGGGAGCAAGATTTGGACCTTCTTTGATGTATGGTGGTAGCAAAAAGGCTTATGGATTAATTGAGCCTATTTTAAATAAGATAGCTGCTAAGACAAGTGTTGGGGATATTTGTTCTGCTTATGTTGGTGAGAATGGAGCTGGTCATTATGTAAAGATGATTCATAATGGGATTGAATATGCAGATATGCAACTCATTAGTGAAGCATATTTTTTTATGAAGAGAGCTTTTAATTTAGATAATTTAAGAATTTCTGAAGTATTTGACAAGTGGGGAGAAGGTGATCTCTCTAGTTATTTGATAGAAATAACATCTAATATTTTAAAATATAAGGAAAATAATGAATATTTACTTGATAAGATTTTAGATGTTGCAAATCAAAAAGGTACTGGTAAGTGGGTATCAATTGAAGCTTTACAATTAAATGTACCAGCAAATTTGATTTTTGAATCTGTATTTGCAAGGTTTTTATCAGGATTAAAACATGAACGAGTAATTGCTAGTGATATCCTTAAAATGGACGTGGATTCTGCTGAATTCGATCTTAGTGATTGGATTTTAGATCTTTATTATGCTCTTTTGGTTTCCAAGATATTAGCTTATGTTCAGGGTTTTATGATGCTTAAGAGTGCATCTGTTAATTATTCTTGGGACTTAAATTTAGGAAAGATTTCTTTGATTTGGAGAGAGGGTTGTATAATTAAAAGCGTTTTCTTAGATAAGATTAAATTAGCTTATGATAAGAACCCGCATCTAATTAATTTACTTTTTGATGATTATTTTTTGGATATAATAAGAAATCATCAAAAATCTTTAAGGCGCATAGTTTCAAAAGCTAGTGAGATTGGAATACCTTTGCCAGCATTTTATGCAAGTCTTTCTTTTCTAGATTCTTATTCTACTAATTATTTGCCAGCCAATTTAATTCAGGCTCAAAGAGATTTTTTTGGTGCACATAGTTTTGAAAGAATTGATTCAAAGAGAGGTGAATTTTTTCATAGTACTTGGAGATAATTTGAGTTTAGTATTTTAAATATAATATTTGACGAATATTCCACCCATTATATTTGTTTTAAGTCCTGCATAGAAGTAATGATATGCAATGGATTTTGCGTTTGATACAAATTCTATTGAAGGTGCTATTTTAAGTCCTAATTCTATTTGTTCTGTTAAATCATAAAGAATAGCTATTGGAATTCTAAATCCAAATCCTATTTCCATATTTATGAAATTTGATTGGGGAGATGATATGTGTATATTGCTCCCAATTCCTGTTCCAATAGATAATTTTTCTATTAATGGTATTGTAAATATTAAATCTAAGGCTGAGAGTACAAATATATTAAAATCATATATTTTTGATTTGAGTTTGTCTTTTGACAGGTTGATACCATTAGTTCCCCCATAGCCTATTTCAAGATCAATAAATGGGAATGACATAATATAATTAAATATTGGATTTCCAATGCTCCCTCCAAATCCTATTTTTCTATCTGAGTATGAGCTTCTTCCAAATGCATTAACCCATATGCTTAGTATTAGTATTATTCTTAGCATTAACTTTTGCATTAAATCCCCAACAATTAATATTTTTATATCATTATATTTTAATTATATTTTATTATTGATGATTAATAAAATATAATAGGGGGAATCCAATTGATTTGGATTTATTGAAAATCTGAGATGTTTATAATGATGTTTATTTTTATGCAAGCCAGAGTCTCATGCCAATTCCAGCAAATAGTTCCCATTTTTGTTTTGGATTGCCACCTCCGATGCCCCAAATATTGACACCTGGTCCAGATTTTAAGAACATGTCAAAATTTTTTTTGATAATTGGTATATTTAGGGTGAGAGATATTCTAATGCCGATATTTGTCGAATCATAGACTTTGTGGGTCTTTTGCCATTCAGATAGCCACCATAATCCATAAATGCCAATTCCTAGTGAAGCGTCTATCGTATTAGATTGTTCAGGCACATTTGATGAGAGCACAGCAAATTCTAGAGAAGCAAATAATATATTGAAATTGGTAAATAGATTTCTTAGTCCGTTGTAAATCCCAATTTCTATTTCTATGTTTTTACCCAAGATTAGTTGAAATGAATTTGACAATGGGCCTAGGACTCCAATTCCAAAATAACCTTTTTTATTTATGTATGAATCCTTTGCTGAAATATTAAAATAGTTTATTAGTAGTAGGATTAAGATTATTTTTTTCATGCACTAAGAGATCCTTTCATTTTTAAGTATATGCTTGCTTTTAAGCAGAAGTAATAGTATCAACTGTTATTTTTAAGCAAAATGCATATTCATAAATTTTAGCAAATTAAATATTGATACTTTATAAGTTTTTTGTCAAGATTTGTTGTAATATTAGTGCTATTTATTATTTTAATATCATTTAATGTTTTTAATGATATGATTAAAATTTATTTTAATATTTTACTTGATTTATAAAGAGAAGTACTAAGTACTTCTCTTTATGTGATAGTTATTCTTATGCAACCCAAAATCTCATACCGATCCCAGCAAATATTTCCCATCTCAGCCCAACTCCACTGCTCCAAATATTTAACCCAAGACCAGGTGCTACTTTTAAAAATATATCAAATTTTTTTCTGGTTATTGCAAGATTGAGAATCAGCGGTAATCTTGCTCCTAAGCTCATTGGCCCACTGTTTGCTTGACCGTTGCCCAATCTTGAGAACCATATTGTTCCATAACCACCCCCTCCAATAGCAAAATCTAGGATGTTATCTATATTCTTAAAAGCGTGTGTGTAAAAGATATAATCTATTGCAAGAAATAAGGTTTGCCAATCTTTAAAAATGTTATTTGTTCCATTATAAACGCCTAAGTCTATGTCAAAATTTTTAATGTTGATTTCTAATGCAATTGGGAATGGCAGCAAGATTCCCAGGCCGAATTTGCTTCTTGTTGCTGATGTTGGGTTTGCAAAAGCAGATGTTGATAATAACATAAACATTAAAGCAAGAATGTTCTTTTTTTTCATAAGTTTTTTCCTTTAATTATGAGATTTTATATTTAATTTATATTAAATTTAATTCTGAATTGGCCTAATTCAATAGGTTTGCACTAGGTATAAGTTTTTCTTATAATTTGTTGTCTGCTAATTTTATGTTCATAGTCAATTTTCTTTTGATGGGTAAATTAATTGCTAGAATTGACGAGTAAGCGTTAATTTTGATTTTAATAATTCATATAAGGATCCATCATGGAAATTTAATTATAATTTTGCCTGGACTGTTTAAATGTTCTTTTGTGAGTATTGTTTATAATAACCATTTAAGTTATCGGGTATTATTGTTCTTAATAATTTAAACGGTTGACATTTATATTTTTGCTTATATTATGTAGGATAGTTGTATTAGATTTCATTTTTATTATGTATGATATTTTAACATTGTTTTATATTTATTTAGTATTGAAGTTTTTGATTTATAATTGATACATTAGAGTATGAGTGATATGTGAAATTTGAATAAAATTTATGAGTGTTCTATTTTATATTATTAGTTATATCATTAAGAGGCATTTATGGAATTAGAAACCGATGTACAGGGTACATTAAGTCAGTATCTTTTGTTTAGTTTAGATGAACTTTATGCGATTGAGATTAAATATGTTGTTGAGGTATTAGAGTATACTAAAATCTCAAAAATACCAAGAACTCCTGATTATATGGCAGGAATAATCAATAATAGAGGCAAAATAGTTCCAATAATTGATATTAGAAAGCAATTTGGTATGCAAGAGCGTAAAGTTAGTGATGATGGGATTAAGAAAAAAGACGTTGATATTTCAAATATTATTATATTAACTTTGGTATATGAAGGTGATGAATTAAATCTTGGAATTTTGGTAGATTATGTTAATGAGGTTCTTGAGTTAAATTCATCTGATATTGATGATGCTCCAAAAATTGGTACGGGATTCAATTCAAGATTTATATCTGGAATTGGTAAGCGTAATAATAAATTTATTATTATTCTTGATATAGAAAATCTATTTGATATTAAAGAACTCTCCAAATTTAAAAATACTACAGTATCTGATCAAGATGATGAGCAATAGGAGTTTTACGTGTTATGATTTATAACCCAGAAGGAGAACTTGTAGTAAACAGCATTTTTAAGGTTAAAGAAGATCTTTTAAATATTCTTAAGGATATGAAGGAAAAAGAGACGCTCGTCATTAATCTTTCAAATGTAGAGAAAATAGATATTACTTTTATACAAATTTTGTATGCTTCCAATAAATATGCTAAAGATAGAAACCTACTTGTAAAGATAGAATATCCATCTGATGAAGTTTTAAGTTCATTGATGTATGGTGGATTTTTAAATGATATTGAGGATATTGATAACTTGGATTTAAGCCTTAGTTTAATTGAATTTTAGTTTTATGTATTTAAGGGCAATTTATGAATAGTAGTGATATGATTGATAAATTTAAAGATTCTTTTAAAGAAGAGTCTATAGAGAATATTTCAGATATTGAACACGCACTTCTTAATATTGAATTTGAATCGGGAGAAGAGGTTATCAATTCTATTTTTAGAAATTTTCATACAATAAAGGGTAGTGCTGGAATGTTTGGTTTTAATCTGACAGCTTCTCTTGTGCATGAAATAGAAACAGTTCTTGATCCTATAAAGGAAGGTTCTGATAAATTTAATCAGGATACTGTTGATGCCACTTTAATGGCAGTTGATTTTATTCGCGAACTAATTGAAGGAGATGAAGCTATTGATGAGAGCGCATATAAGGCTCGTGAAAAAGATTTAATAGATACAATCAAGAAAGGGCGTGGTGTTGGATTTAATAATACAGTTTTAAGCTCTACTAATGAAGAGCAGACAAGCGTATCTAATGATTTGGATTCTCAAAAATCTGTCTTGGATGCATCTTTAGAGCAAGGTAAATTTGATGATGAGGCTTTAAATATTGAGACTAAAGTTTATAGAATTCTTTTCTCACCCTCAAAGGGAATTTTATTTCATGGGCACAAACCAATCAATTTTTTAAAGAAATTATTAAATTTAGGAAATGGGCAAGTTAGGGCTAGAGTAAGAAATATTCCTGATTTGGAATTAATATCTCCTGATAATGTTTATGTTGAGTGGGAAGTCAAATTAGAGACAGAAGAGAGTAAAAGTTCTATAGAAGATATTTTTATGTTCTTGGATGGGCAGTCAAAAATTGTTGTTGAAGAAGTTGATGCATCTTATGAAATACCTGAGGCTTTTGAACTTGATTTCTTAGCAGATAATTTAGATAAAGGTGTTAATGAAGTCTTTTTTGAAGAAAATCAAAGTCCATCTGAATCAAAAGAGATATCTAATAATAAGATGTCTTTGGGTAGTGTTGGAGCTAATTTTAATGATGATACTGCTAAGAGTAAAGTAAATATTGCAAGTATTAAGGTTGATTCAAAGAAATTAGATCATTTAGTAAATCTTGTTGGTGAGCTTGTTACAATTCAATCTAAGCTTGCAAAGGAAGCTGAGAGTAGTAATAATAATATTTTAAATTCAATTTCAGCTGAATTTTCTTTGCTTATTAATGAGCTTAGAGATTATACTACAGGACTTAGAACAGTTCCTATTGAGATTTTATTTGTGAAATTTCAAAGAATAGTTAAGGATTTATCTGCTCAGCTTGGCAAATCAATTCGTTATTATGCACAAGGTGGGGATACTGTTCTTGATAAGAGTATTATTGAAAGGTTAAATGAACCTTTAGTGCATTTAATAAGGAATTCAATTGACCATGGAATTGAATCAGCTGAGGAGAGAATAAAGGCAGGAAAGGAGCCCCAAGGTATCATTAAGCTTTCTGCACATCAATCAGGTGATTCTGTGATTGTTATTATTGAAGATGATGGTAGAGGGCTTAATAAGCTTAAGATACTTAGGAGAGCTGTAGAGAAAAATATCATATCTGAGAATGTTTCAAAAACTTTATCAGATGTGGATGTTTATAATTTAATTTTTGAACCTGGATTTTCAACAGCTGATGTTGTTACAAATATATCAGGGCGTGGCGTTGGAATGGATGTTGTTAGAAAACAGGTGGAGTCTCTTAGAGGAAGTGTGATTCTTGAGAGTGAATTTGGTAAATATACTCGCATAAAGTTGGTTTTCCCTTTGACTTTGGCAATTATTGAAGGGTGGCTTGTTAGAGTAGAGAATGAGTATTTTATTGTGCCTCTCTCTAGTGTTGAGTCTTGTCTTGAGGCTGACAAATTGATTTCTAAAGTATGTGTTCTTGAAAATAATAATAATGTTATGAATTATAGAGGGAGTATGATTAGCTTTATACGCCTTAGAGAGTTTTTTGAAATATCTGATGAAAAAAGTGATAGTGAGCATGTTGTTGTTGTTAATACAAATAGTGGTAAAATAGGAATTGTAGTAGATGAGGTATTAGGACAGCATCAGACCGTTATAAAGACTTTAGGTAAACTTTATTCTAAAGTGGAAGGAGTTTCTGGGGCTACAATACTTGGAGATGGTAGCCTAGCGTTAGTAATTGATATTGATACAATAACTAAGATTATAAGGTAGCATGTTTTAACGTAATATATTTTTGAGGCTTTATAAGGTAGGTTTATATTAAAGAATAATAATGAAAATATTGGTAATTGATATTCAGGGTCTTATAAGACAGGTTTTTGTTAGGGCTTTTGCTAAGGATATGGATATTGAGGTATTAAATCCAGGTTCTAATTCTTTAAACCTTATTAATATTTTTTTACAAAAATTTCCTGATTTGGTTATTATTGTCGAGAATACGGCCAAGTCGCATTTTGGACTTGCGCTTAATAATGTTCTTAATAATATTTCACTTCCTGTTGTATTTATAGCAGAAGATGAAGTTTATCCAAAGTTTGGATTTCTTGAGCCTAAGAAAGATAAAATTAAATTAATAATAAATAAACTTAACTTTAAACTTACAGTTAATTTATTTAGAAGTGATTATTTGAATTTAATAAAATCTGAGATCAAAAAACTAGCTGATAATAAATTTATTGCTTCTTGTGAGACTAAAAGGATAAAAGCTCCTGATTTTTTTGCTAAATCTGAGAGTGAAAAATCTGAGGGTGATATTGTTGGTATAACAAAGAGCTATAAGGTTTCAGATGTTATTAATGTTGCGCCCAAAAATGATCCAGACGTTGTTCTAAGATACCAAGGTGTTATTAATAAAAATAAAACTGGGAAAGTTATTTTTGTTGGTTCTTCAACCGGTGGTACTGAGGCTTTAAGAGTTTTTTTAAAGTCTTTTAAGAAAGACTCCCCTCCAATTGTTATCGTTCAACATATGCCAGGGGGATTTACAACATCTTTTGCTAAAAGTTTGAATAATGAACTTGAAGTTGATGTAAAAGAGGCTGAAGATGGAGATATTTTAAGGCCCGGTCTTGTAATAATTGCAAATGGTAATTATCATTTAATTGTGAAATATGCTAGTGGGAGTTATTTTGTTAATCTGTTAGATGGTCCTTTAGTTAGCAGACATAAGCCTTCTGTTAATGTGTTGTTCCGTTCTGCTGCTATGTATGCCGGGGAAAATGCTATTGGAGTTATGCTTACGGGAATGGGGGATGATGGTGCTTGTTGCATGCTTGAGATGAAGAGAAGTGGTGCATATAACATTGCTCAAGATCAAGTAACATCTGTAGTATTTGGTATGCCTATGGAGGCAATAAAAATAGGTGCTGTAGATAAGGTCCTTCCTTTAAATAAAATATCTGAATATATTTTAAGGAGATCTTAATGGAAAATGATGATAAGTTTTTGGATATTGATCCGCATATTAATAAAATATTTGCTGAACTTGAGGCTTTTGATAGCCGTTCAAGACAAGTTTATGCCAGTTTAAGTAAATCAATTCCTAAATTAATAGAGAAACTTTCCAAAGATATTAAAGATTTATCTTTTAATATTGGATTTATTTCTAATCTTGATATTGATAATGATTATTCTTTAAATATTTTTATCTCTAAAGTAATAAGGGTATTGAATGATTTTGTCTCCTATTTTAATTCGTCAACTGAATTGCTTGAATCTCAGTTTGGTGTAATAAGGGATAAGGTCAAGGATATAGAGATTCTTGAAGATGTAATTGAAAAGATGAAAAAAAGTTCTATTGATATGGAGATAATGTCGATTAATACATTGACTGTTGCCATGAGGGTTGGTAGAGCAGGAGGTGCTTTTTCTTATATTACAAATGAGATTAAGACTTTGACTCAATCTATGATTAAGCAAGCAGATCAGCTTACTAGTAGGGGTAGAGATATTAAAGTTGGACTTGATCGTGCTAAAGATCAGGTACTTGAAAATAATACGGCTGAGAATAAAATTCTTGAAGAATTTAAAGACCATTTGATGAAAAATATAGATGAATTTTCAGGAGGCATTGGAGAAGTTATTGCCTTTTATGATAACATCTTAGGTATACTTAATGAGTTTAAATTTAAGTTTGTAAATGCTGTGTCTTATCTACAGTTTCAAGATAGACTTACTCAGTCTTTGTATCATTTAAATATTATGTATTCAAGTATTGATGTTTTTAAGTTTAGGGATACGAGTGAACTTCAAAAGTTAAAAGTTTTGTCTGTTTTTACAGATTCATCTAAAATGATAGTTAAGGATGTTATTGCTAAATTGGATGAAAATTTGATGGCTTTTGAAGGATTTATTGATACATCTATTTCTTCTATTCAGGTCATTAATGATTTAAAATCGGATAATTCTTTGTATATTGATATTTCAAGAGCAGTGGAATCTTTTTCTGTTATTTTATCGAATTTACTTAAAAGGATTGATGATGTTGAAAAAAATAATTCTAACTTTTTAAATCTTTATTATGAACAGATTAAGCTTGTTAAATCTTTAGAATTAATGTTTTCAAATATTTCAGCTATTTCTTCTAGGTTTCAGAATATTAATATAGCTTCCAAAATAGAGGTTGTCAAGAGAGTTGAACTTGAGGATATGGAAGGTAATATTTCTGAGATGTCAAAAATTATTAGTAATATTGAGTCAAATATTACTAAAGGACGAGAGTTTTTATCTCAAATAATATTTTTCTTTGAAAAAGTTGTAAAAGATTGTGATAATAGATTTTATCTTGAGAGAAATTATTTTAATAAATTTAAGAAACTGTTTATGGAGATAAAGAATAATATTTTTGAGATAAAGAAGATTGCTCTTGATCATGTATTATCCTATGAAATATTTCCAGTTGATTTCTTAGAAATATTTGAAGAGATAAAGTTAGATATTCATAATATTAAGAATTTAAGAAAGGATCTTTCAAATCTTGAAAAGACTTTAATTGAAATGGGCAATGATATTAATATCGCCCTTGAGTCAGAATTATTGAAAAATGGTCTTAAATATGTTGAAATTGAAGATAAGGAATTTGTTCGCAGAATTGCTAATAGGTTTACTTTGTTTGTTCATAAGAAATATTTATTGTCTCTTATTGAAGATGAAAAAGATGTTCATTCATTTGATGAGGGTAGTGTAATTTTATTCTAACTTTTATATACTTTTTATATGGGTTTAGGAGTGCTACATGCAAAAAAGGATTTTGGTTATAGATGATAATAGAGCTATTAGGCAGAGCGTTGCTTACATTTTAGAGCAAAATGGTTTTGGGGTTTCTGAGGCTCAAGATGGACTTGAGGGTGTATCTAAGTTTAAAGAAGCTGTTGGACAGAGTGATAAAGATTTTGATTTGATTATTACAGATATCAATATGCCTAATCTGGATGGAATAGGGGTGATTAAAGAGATAAGAGAGTTTGGAAGTTTTATACCAATACTTGTTTTAACCACTGAATCTGAGCAGTCAAAAGTTGATGAGGGGCGTAAAGCTGGTGCTACCGGTTGGCTTGTTAAACCTTTTAATCCTGATACTCTTATGCAAACAATATCAAAGATATTTTAGTCTTTATTTTTAATTATATTAAGGTTGTACTTAAGGTTTAGTCTTATGGGTTTTAAGTTAAAAGAACAATTTTATTTCCATTTAGGAGAATTGATAAAATTTAATAGTGTTAATGCCTCTGCTTTAAAAGGCAAGCCTTTTGGAGAACAAATTGATTTGTGTTTAGATAAAGTTTTGGAAATAGCTAAGGATATTGGTTTTAAAGTTTATAAGGATCGGGATGGATATTATGGTTTTGCTGATATAGGGCAGGGCGATGAACTTATAGGTATTTTGGCTCATATTGATATTGTTGATGCTGGTAATGTGTCTAATTGGCATTCAAATCCTTTTAAGCTTGAGTTTAGAGATGGAAAAGTATATGCTAGGGGCGTTCTAGATGATAAGGGACCTTTGATGGCTGTTCTTTATGCTTTTAAGTTATTAGCTTTAGAGGGAATTTTTTTTAAGAAAAGATTTAGGGTGATTTTTGGGACAGATGAAGAGACAGCATGGCGTTGTATTGAGAAATATAAGATTAGGGAAGAGATTCCTGATTTTTCTTTTACACCTGATGGTGATTTTCCTGTTGTTAATGCCGAGAAAGGTTTATTACAGTTCGATGTTATTAGTGATGAGAGATTTTGTATGAATTTTGAGCTTGGAACTGGATATAATGTAATTCCTGACGAGTGTTCTTTTGAGCTTGGCGATTCTAATAAAGATGATTTTAGAATTTTGCTTGACAGTTTTGGCAGTAAGATTAGATATAAATTTTTTGAGAGTAATGTTTTAATTCACGGAACTTCTGCCCATGCTTCATTACCTGAGCTTGGTGTTAATGTTGCTCCTTATGCGCTAAATATTATTAAGTCTTTAGGTGTAAAAGCTAATTTTATTAACTTTTTTGAAGATAAAATTGGTTTTACTATTAATGGCGAAAAGTTATTTGGTAGGGCCTTAGAAGATTCGCAATCCGGACAACTTACCCTTTGCTTAACAAAGGTTAAGTTATCTAAGACATCTAAGCAAATTTTATCTTTTGATATGAGGTATCCTGTAAGTTGCCAACGGGAAGAACTAGTGGCTTTGATAAAGCAAACTTTAAATTTATATGCTCTAGATTATCATGAAGTTTCTTTTCTTGATCCTCTTTATGTTGATTCTGGTTCAAATTTTATTGAGTCTTTGATTGAAGTTTATGAGAATTTTACAGGCGAGAGTGATGTTAGTCCTATTGCTATTGGCGGTGCAACTTATTCAAGGGCTTTCAAAAATTGCGTTGCTTTTGGCCCATTATTTAAAGACTCAGATAATACAGCTCATAAAACCAATGAATATATTGACGAGAGTGAACTTATGAATCTTATTTCAATTTATAAGAACGCTATTAAAAAACTTAATGCTTAAAAATTTCATCTTTAAAAGATTTAGTATCAATAATGGTGATTCATTCTATCAGATTTATTAATGGTTTTGGTATATCTATTTGTTTAGATTCTTTTCTTAAGGATAAGTATCATTTCTTATTTAAATAAATGTAAATACCGGTAGTCGGAGTCGAACCGACACAAGGTTGCCCTCATCAGATTTTGAGTCTGACGCGTCTACCAATTCCGCCATACCGGCAATAAATTTTATTTTACTACAATAGTTCCTAAAAAATCATCATTTTTATCAAAAACTTTCTTTAAGTTTTGAAGGTCAGTTCCATTAAGTACATAAGCCTTAAGATTAAGCTTTAGTGCTAATTTGGTTGCTATTGGGTCGAACGGTAGATTTGAACCAGGCTCCCAGTTTTTTCCAACAATATCTTGTAATTCGTTCCAAGTAATATTTTTTAATCCTTTTGCATCATCAAATTTTTTTGGATCTTTGTCATAAATTTGATCTACATTGGTTAAGTTAATTATTTCATCTGATTTAAACTTTTCGGCAAATTTTACAGTGATGTAATCTGTTGAAAAGCCTGCTTTCCATCCTGATGCAATTAATATTTGTCCTTTAAAATGAAAATCTTGAGTTGGATCGCTTACAATATTGTCAATGCAGAGTGGTTGCATTACTTTACTTATAAGTTTGGCATTTAATTTGGTTGCCATTATTCCAATCTCATCAAGTTCATGATTTTTAAAATTAGGATTGATTTGTTTATAAGCATCTTGATATTCTCTTGCAGTTTTGCCTCCCCCTGTAATTAAGATAATTTTTCTTTTATCATTTCCTTGTACCCATTTAAAAATAAAACTTCTAAGATTTTTAATGTATTCTATGTTGATTTTGTCAGGATTGATTATTCCCCCTCCAAGGCTAATTATTTTTATCATTTAAACCCCTTATGCTTCAAGTTGCTTATTTGTTTCTTTAATTTGTATTATAGTATATTTCTATTTAGTTTGTTGGAAAATATATTTAAAATCATGTAAGCTTATTAACTATATATACAATGTTTCCTTATATCTTATAATTAATATAATTAAGAATATTTAGTATATTCAGTTATTAATACAGGCTTTTTGTTGGGTTGGTATTTATTTAGGAGGATTTTATGTATAAGTACAAGGTCTCTGTGATTATTTGTTTTTTTAATTCTGATAGTACCCTTGAAGTGATTATAAAAAATGCTGTTAATCAAACATTAAGAGATAAAGAAATTATATTGGTGAATGATGGTTCTTATGATAATAGCTTGAAGATAGCTCAGAAATATGCTGATAAGTATGATTTTGTTAAAATTATTAATCAGAAAAATATGGGAATAGCTGCCTCTAGGAATAATGGACTTGAAAAGTCTGAAGGAGAATATATAGTTTATTGGGATAGTGATGATTCTGTTGAGAATACTATGCTTGAGGTATTATATAATAGGGCAAAGGCCGATAATTCAGATATTGTTTGTTCTCAGTTTTATATTTACTTTCTTGCAAAAAATATTAAAAGGAGATCTGCGCTTCCTTTTCCAAATTATCCAATAACTGGAGAAGAAGCTTTTAGGAATTTATTATTAACTGTTTTTGCTAGCTTTTGTAAGAGAAATTTTGTTGTGGGTACATTGTGGGATAAAATGATTAGAAGAGATTTAATTATAAAGAATAATATTAGAGTAAATGATGTAATATTAGAAGACATAGTTTTCATGATTCATGCTTTTTTGAAGGCAGATAAGGTTTCTTTTGTAAATAATTATTTTTACACTAACTTCCAGCGGATGGGGAGGGCCAGTTCATCAATTAGCGTAATAAGTAAGATTAATTCATCCCTTAAGGTTGTAGAAAATTTTCTAAAGGAAGAAGGACTTTTTGAGAAATATTTTGAATATTATAAGAAGTTTTATTTGCAGCTTTATTATTATATTTCTTTTAAGCAGATTTATATTATAAATTGGCACATTAAGGATCGACTTATTTATAAGGCACATAAAGAAAAACTTATTTCTGTTCTTAATGAAGTTCAAAATTCTAAGGAGTTCCAAAGTTATTATGCAAGTCTTAAGGGTTCCAGGTTTAGTGAGCTTCAAATTTTGCCAAAAATTATGTTGAAAATTTGGAATTTTAGTTCGGGACTTTATGTTAATTTTTCTATATTTATTTATAGATCTTTTTTAAAAAATTAGTGTTTTATTCTTGTATTTATCATAGACTCTTTTTACAATTAACATAAAGGAGAATTTTGATTGAAAATAGAATTTAGAGATGTTTCGTTTTCTTATCGTAAGACTAAAGTTTATTTAGACTTGCATTTAAATTTCTCAAAGCCACAAACTTATTTGATTCTTGGCAAGAACGGAATAGGAAAAACTACTCTACTTAAGCTTATTAGTGGGCTTTTAAATCCATTAAAAGGGGAAGTTTTATTTAATTCTTTGAAAGTTTTTCCAAGAGATCCTCTAAATTTAGTGAATTTGTTTTTTGTGCCTGAAGAATTTGACTTACCTAATGTTTCTTTAAATGATTATTATAGGTCTTTGTGTAGATTTTATCCAAATTTTAGGGAAAAGGATTTTAAAGAGTACTTATTGAAATTTGAGATAGATATTGATCTAAAGTTTGCGTCTTCTTCATACGGCCAGAAAAAAAAGAGTATTATTGCCTTTTCTATTGCTACAGATGTTCCTATTTTGATCTTTGATGAACCAACGAATGGTCTTGATATTGCTTCAAAGAATGTTTTTAGAGATATTATAAGTGGATTGGAAAATAAAATAGTTTTTGTTACAGGGCATAATGTTAGAGATTTAGTAGACATTGTAGAGCATCTGACCATTATTGGTAATAATAATATTCTTTTTTCAAATTCAATTTCTTATATTAATAATAATTATAAAGTTAAGATTGTAGATAAATTACGCGGGGAAGAGCTTTATTATGAAAAGATAAAAGATGGATTCAAGGCAATTTACTTGGAGAGTGGGTCTTGCGATAATGATGTTGATCTTGAGTTTTTCTTTTTGTATATCACTAACAATAAATTAAAGGATTTGGTTGATGTTTAGTTTAAAAAGATTTTTTGGGCTATTTAATGTTGATTTTGCCTATAATAGAAAATTATATTTGTATTTTATTATTTCAATCTTTTTAGTTTTTCCTTTAGTCCATATTTTTTTTAAAATTTATGGGTTTGTTAATTTAATTGACCTTCTCTTGATTGATAACAATAGATTATTTTTTTTCGTTTTATTTTGTGTTGTGTATATTGTGTCAATATACAATATGTTTGATCATTATAAGCCGATTCATGATTCGCTTAGAAATGTGTTTTATTTATCTCTGCCTGTTTCTACTATAGATAGGTATTTATTTGTTTTAGTTAAATTTTTATTTATTTTGCCTTTATTTTTGGGTGTTTGTTGTTATATAGGTTTGAATTTAACTGTGTTATTAGATAAAAATTTTTTTATTGGAAGCAAAATAGGGTATCCTTCTTTATATCTTCTTTTTCTATTTTTTAAAGAGACTTATGTTATCTATTTAATCGGATTTCCTATATTTTTGTTATCTAGGATAATATTTAAAAATTATCCTTTTTTTAAAGCTATTGTCATTGGGAGCTTATCTTTCACATTATTGGTTGTCTTTTTTTATTTTGTTATCTTTTTTGTTAATAGCTACTTATTTAAAGTTGTTTACGATTTTGGTATTTGGGGGGAGTATTATTTCATTAAGTCTATTTGTATATTGTTTGCAGGATTTATTTATTTTTGCGCATATTTCATTCTTAAAAATTTAGGAAACGTAAATACTAAAATTAATTTTAGTATTTACGTGGGAATAATATCCTTTTTTGCGGCATTGTTCTTTTTATTGTTAGCATTTTTAGCTATTTTTGTGTATGTGTTTAATTCTTAAATTGAAGTAATTAGTGTTTATTCGAATGAAGTGAGTGTTGACGTTATGTCTAGCATTTTTATTAAGATGATATTTTTAAAGGTAGTTTTTGTTTATACATAAATTGTATCATATGGAAAATTTATTTTTAAAGAGAGCAGGAGAATATTATTCTTAAATTTATAAATCTTTTTGTAATTATATGTTACCTCAAACAATTATGGTGTTAAAGATTTTGATTTAAGTGTTTTTAAGCATTGATATTGGTTGTTTGAACTTATTTTTTTGGAGGGTATTAATGATAGATAATCTAAAAATTTTGGTAGTAACAGGTGGTGTAATTTCTGGGATAGGTAAAGGAGTTACATCAGCAAGTATAGCACGGTTATTCAAGGATAATTTGAGGATAACACCAATTAAATGTGATGGTTATTTAAATACTGACCCTGGAACTATTAATCCTGTTGAGCATGGAGAGGTTTTTGTTCTTGATGATGGCGGAGAAGTTGATATGGATTTTGGTCATTATGAGAGATTTTTAAATCTAAATTCTAAGTCTAATTGGAACATTACGATGGGTAAAATATATAAAAATATTCTTGAAAATGAGAGACATGGAAAATATTTAGGTAGAACTGTACAGCTTATTCCCCATGTTACTGATGAGATTAGGGATACAATTTTTAAGATTGCCAAAGAGGAGTGCAGTGAACTTTTAGTAATTGAGATTGGTGGTACTGTAGGGGATATGGAAAATATTTTGTTTATTGAAACAATGAGACAGATAAGATATGAGATTGGGAGTGATAATATTGCTTTTGTGCACTTAACTTATATCCCAAATCCTGCTGGGATAAATGAGCAAAAGTCTAAGCCTACTCAGCAGAGTGTCAAGACTTTAAATAAAGCTGGCATTTTTCCAGATTTAATTATTGCAAGAAGTTCTCAACTTTTGACAAAGCAGATAAGACAAAAAATAGCAATGTTTTGTAATGTTGATGCTGAGTCCATTGTTGATAATACTGATGTTTCAACTATTTATGAAATACCCATATCTTTTTATAAACAGGGATTACACGAAATTTTGGGTTCAAAATTAAAAATAAATGTTAAACCTAAGGTGGATGGGCTTGAGCGATTAGTAGGTATAATAAAGAGAAATTTTGCCTCTCCTCGTAAAGTTGTCAATATTGCTATTTGTGGTAAATATACTGAGCTTGGTGATTCTTATGCATCAATATTTGAGTCTTTAACCCATGTATCTGCTAATTTAGATCTTTTAGTTAAGACAATTGTAATTGATAGCACTAATTTTGATGAAGGGATGTTAAAGGGTATAGATGGTATAGTAGTGCCTGGTGGATTTGGGGGTAGGGGATATGAAGGTAAAATGCGTGCAATTAAATATGCACGGGAGAATAATATTCCTTTTCTTGGCATTTGTCTTGGCATGCAACTTGCAGTAATTGAGTTTGCTCGTAATGTTTGTGGAATACTTGATGCTGATACTGAGGAGACTTTATTTGAAGGTAATTCTGCATTCAGTTCTATTAGTCCTGTTATTCACTTATTGCCTGAGCAAAAGGAACTGAAAGATAAGGGTGCAACAATGCGACTTGGAGGCTATCCTGTTTTGTTAAAGAAGGATACGCTTGCTTTTAAACTTTATGGAAGTGAGATGATCGTTGAGAGATTTAGGCATAGGTATGAAGTTAATAATGATTATCTCGATTTGTTTAATAAGCATGGATTTGTTGTGTCTGGATTTTCTGAAGATTCCCGAATAGTAAAAATAATGGAAATTCCAAAAAATAAGTTTTTTGTGGCTTGTCAATTTCATCCTGAGCTTATTACAAGACTTGAAAGCCCGTCTAAACTTTTTGTAGGCTTAGTAAAAGCATGTCTTTGATTTTACTAAGTCATTTATTGATTGGTTTATTTAATGTATTTCATAGATTTAAGAGTAGGTATATTCTTTTTGGATTTATTAAGGGGGATAAGATGAAGGAAAATGATGTTAAAAAGGCAATTGCGATGAAAAGATTAGTTAAATATTTCTTTGATGAGCTTAAATATAGAATGAAAATACCTTGTCTTAGACCAAGTAATAAAGATATGAGTAAAAAGTATATACTTCTTAATCTTTTAAGAAAAATAGCTAATCTGCCCTTTAATAAACAATATGAAATTGAAGAACAATTTCATATTGATGTTTTAGGAAAAGGCATGCTTACAGATGCAGTGCTTATTAAGAGATTGGATTATGAGAGATGTGTTATTACTGGTATCGTTGAGGTAAGAGCAGATCATGTTGATCTTGAGTATGAGCTTAATCGATTTTTGATTCGAAGGGGTAAGGTTAATGTTCTTTTTTGGCAACCCAAAAAAGCCATTTTAAAGCAGAATGAGGATCTAATTATATTAGATATGGATGATATTTTTAAGCTCGATAATGATTTTTATTTGCCAGTGGTTAAAGAGAAGCTAGAAGATTTTATTAATCTTTTTATGAAATTTTTCTCTTATGAAGATATTTTATTTGAGTATAATAAAATACACGGTAAATATTCTTTAGTTAAAAATAATTAAATTATTATTTGGGTAGATGGTTTTTCTTAATTTATTACATTTTAAAGAGTTATTAAATTAAGTTGTTTTGATGTTGTTAGAAAATTCTTTTTTGTGGTAAAATCTTTTCATGTATAAATTTTTATTTTTTGGCAAGGCAAAATCTAATATATCCAACTTGTCTAAGGATGAGCCTTTAAAGGGTATTGAAGATAAGAAAGATTTGAATGAATGTAAATATACAATTCCTATTAAAGAGATAATAAAGGGGTTTTATCACACTAAATCTTCTATTAGTAATGTATTAGTTCATATTGAATTTTTATATAACAATCTATTTTCTAACTTTGAGAATATTGATGAAGTTTTTGAGTCGCTTATTAATAAAACAAATAATGCTCGCATGCAAATGAGTGTTATTTTTGAAGATATTGAAAAGACTAATGAAGAAAAATTGAAAAGAGTTAGTGATGTTATTGTAGGTGTTCAAGGAAGTTTAGAGACTATCAATAGTTTTTTAGGCGCAACTAATATGATTTCTCTTAATGCTAAGCTTGAAGCAGCAAGAGCAAAAGAGTATGGGAAAGGATTTTCTGTTGTTGCTGATGAGATTAAGCGGCTCTCAGATCAGGCAAAGGGTGTTATGAGTATGATTTCTGTTAAGGAAATTGAGCAGGTGTCTAAAGATTTAGTTTCTAAAAATATTAAGGAATTGCAATTAGATATTGATAATTTTTTCTCAAGTTTGGTTAAAGAACTTACTTCTCTTGAAGAGTTATTTAAACATTTTGTTAGTCAGCAAAATGAATTTTCAACGCTAATTAGTGAGCTTGAAAATGTTGAAGCTAACATTTCTTATTTGGCAAGGAATTGTGATTCTTGCTCTAGTTCTGAGACTTTTATTTATTCTAATGATGAATTTTTAAAGGAATTAGAATTTATCATTTCAGAACAGATGTCTTGGATGAGTATTGTAAGATTAATTGTTGAAAATCAAAAGAGCATGGCGATTCAAACTGATCCTATGAAACATGGGTTTGGATTATTTTATAAGGGACTTGCTCCAAAGGCCCGCGAGGTTAGAGAAGTTTGGGAGAATATTTATTCTTGTTATTTAAATGTTCATAAACTTGTTGTTAAGATAATAAAAGTGTTTGCACAAGATGGTTCTGATGATATCAATTTGAACCAAGCAAGGGATTTTTTAATGCAGGCTGAAAGTTTGTCAGATGAAATTATTAGCAAACTTGAATCTGTCAAAAAAATAGTAGTTGAATCTGAAGATCAGGGTATTAATGTTTTTGCATAATTTTTAATTTATTATTTTTCTTAATCTGTTTTTTAAGTGGTTTGAGTTTAATATTTAAGGATTTGTTATTCAATGTTTTGGGTTAGGTTGAGGTATATCTATTAAAAGTCAAGTTTTGTTTTGGTAAGATAAGTATAAGTATGGATTTAAAAGTTGATTTTGTGCATTTGCATGTGCATTCAGATTATTCTCTCTTAGATGGAGCTGCCAAGATTACAGATATTGTGGCAAAGGCAAAAAAATGCAATATGTCTCATATTGCATTAACAGATCATGGCAATCTTTTTGGTGCTGTTAGGTTTTACAGAGAAGCAAAAAGGGTAGGAATAAAACCCATAATTGGTATTGAAGCTTATATGTCAAGTATTTCAAAGCATATCAAGAAAAATGATGAGTTTGGAAAACCTTATTATCATTTGATTCTTCTTGCAAAGAATGAATTGGGCTATAAGAATCTATTGAAACTGACAAGTATTTCTTATCTCGAGGGATTTTATTATCGACCAAGGATGGATAAGGGTGATATTGAAAAGTATTCCGAAGGACTTATTTGCACGTCTGCATGTATTGGTGGGATTATTCCTCAGTTAATTCTTGCAAATAGATTTGATGATGCAAAGAATGAAATTCTTTGGTTTAAGAGTATTTTTGGTGATGATTTTTATCTTGAGCTTCAACGTCATGGGATTAAACAACAGGATATAGTTAATGAGAAGTTAATTTCTTATTCTAGAGAGCTTAATGTCCCATTGACTGTGTCTAATGATTCCCATTATGTAAATAGAGGGGATGCAACAGCACAAGATATTATTGTCTGCATTGGAACGGGTGCTAAGAGAAGCGATCCTAATAGACTTAAAATGGAGACTGATGAGTTTTATATTAAATCTCAAGAAGAGATGTGTGAACTCTTTAGGGATTTGCCAGAAGCTTTAGCAAATACTTTAAAGATTGCTGAGAAATGTAATGATTTTGAGATTAAATTTCCAGGTCCTATTTTTCCTGAATATCAGGTTCCTAGTGAGTTTGATACTCTTGGTCAATATTTAGAGTATTTAACACTTGAAGGTTTAAAATTTAGGTATGCAAGTATAACTGATAGCATTAAAGAGCGTGCTTTTTATGAACTCTCAACAATTATTAAGATGGGATTTGAAGCGTATTTTTTAATTGTTTGGGATTTTATTAAATTTGCGCATGATAATGGCATTCCCGTTGGTCCTGGGCGCGGCTCTGGGGCTGGTTCTATTGTTGCATATGCTCTTAGAATTACTGATATTGATCCTTTGAAATATAATTTACTCTTTGAGAGATTTTTAAATCCTGAACGTGTATCTATGCCTGATTTTGACATTGATTTTTGCTTTGAAGGTAGAGATGAGGTTATAAAGTATGTTACAAGAAAATATGGTGAGGATAAGGTTGCGCAGATAATTACTTTTGGAACCTTAAAGCCTAAGGCTGTATTTAAAGATGTGGGTAGAGTTCTAGATATTCCTTTTGCAGAGTCTAATGAACTTACTAAGCTTATTCCCGATGGGCCAAAGGTTTCCTTAAGGGAAGTTTTTGAGGATGGGTCTTTAAAGGAATATTTAAATAAGGGAGCTGTTTATAATGAATTAATGGAAGCGGCGCTTGTTCTTGAAGGCATGAATAGACATGTCTCAACTCATGCGGCAGGCATTGTGATTGCTAGAACTCCTTTAACAGATTATGTTCCACTTTATAAAGATTATAAGCAAGACACGGTTTCTACACAGTATACTATGGACTTATTAGAAGATTGTGGTCTTGTAAAGATGGATTTTCTTGGACTTAAGACATTAACTTTAATAAAAAATGCAGAAAATCTTATTAAGATTACTAATCCTGATTTTAGTATTGCTAATATTTCTGATAGTGATGCTAAGACTTTCAAGATGCTTTCTGAAGGGCGTAGTGCTTCTGTTTTTCAATTTGAATCTGAAGGTATGCAGCAAGTTTTAAGGGAAGCAAAACCAGATAGTATTGAAGATTTAATTGCTTTAAATGCACTTTATCGCCCAGGTCCTATGCAGTTTATACCTCAATTTATTGCGGCTAAGACGGGAACTAAGCGGATTAAGTATCCCCATCCAGATTTAAAAGAAGTTTTAAGACCAACTTATGGAGTTATTGTTTATCAAGAACAGGTGATGGAAGTTGCAAAGATTATTGCTGGGTTTTCTCTTGGGAAAGCAGATATATTAAGACGCGCTATGGGGAAGAAGAAAGAAGATGAAATGAATAAGATGAAAGTCGATTTTATAAAAGGTGCTCTTAGTAAAGGTTATGATGAAACTCTTGCAAATGATATATTTGAACTTTTAAAGCCCTTTGCAGGTTATGGCTTTAATAAATCGCATGCAGCTGCATATTCTTTAATAGCTTATCAAACAGCATATCTTAAGGCCAATTATCCTGAAAATTTTATGGCTGCCAACTTAACCAATGAGATTAATAATACTGAGAAACTATCTTATTATATTGACGAAGCAAAATCGATGGGAATTGATGTTTTAAAACCCGATATAAATCAGTCTTTTAAAGAATTTCGTATAGTGGGGCATAATATTTCTTATGGTCTTAATGGGATTAAGAATATTGGGGGTTTAATAGTTGATCTTATAATTGCTGAGAGGCAAGAGAATGGGGAATATAAGTCCTTTGAAGACTTTATTAGAAGAGTAGATGATAAGGTTATAAATAAAAAATTTCTTGAGGCTGCAATAAAGTCTGGACTTTTTGATAGTCTTGGTCAAAATAGAAAAACACTTTTTGAAAATCTTGATAAGTTAATAGCTTTTGTAGCAAAAGATAAAAATGATAAAAAACTTGGCCAGAATAGTTTGTTTAGCTCTCTTGAATCCCAAGATGTTATTGTGGAAAGTTTTAGTTATCATGTATTTGAGGAATATTCTTATCCTGAACTTTTAAAATTTGAGAAGGACCTTTTAGGTTTTTATGTATCTGGGCATCCTCTTGATCCTTATAAATCTGAACTGAAACGCTTTACAAACTTTAATATTTTAGAAGATCTTGCTGTGAGAAAGAATACTATTGTTAAATTTGCTGGTAGTTTAAGTACGGTAAAGGTTATTCATACTAAGAAAAATAATGCTCGAATGGCCTTTGGAGTTATTGAAGATTTTAAAGGTGTGATTGATATTGTAGTTTTTACTGAAAGTTATGAAAAGTATAGACATTTATTGATTGAAGGTGATGTGATTGGTGTTATAGGTAAGCTTACATTTAATAGAGATAAGTTTTCAATAGTCGTTGAAAAAGTTTTAAGTATTAAAGGGAATGCTGTTAATAAAATTAATAATCTTCATATTAAATTTTCTAATGAAGGACTCAATGATTCCCATCTTCTTTATTCTCTAAAAGATAAAATCTTTGCTCTTGAAGATAATACTGGATTTTCACATGTTTATCTTTATTTAAAAAATGATGATAAAAGCTTGAAGCTTAAAATGGACTTGACTTTAAGCTTTAAACCTGATGAGTCTAAGCTTAATGAGTTGAGATGTCATAAGATAGTGGAGGATATTTGGTTTGATTAGGAGGATTAGTTGTGATAATAGAGACTTTAATTGTATTTTTAAACATTTATAGAATTTTAATTTTGGTTAGAATTCTTCTTAGTTGGCTTGTATCCTCAGGAATTAATACTAGTGCGTTTTTTAGATTTATATATAATTCAACAGAACCATTTTTATCTATTTTTAGAAGGATTAGGTTTTTTAGGATTGGCATATATGATTTTTCGCCCATTGCAGCTTTAATTACTATTACAATAGTTGAGAGAATGTTATCTTATGGTGATTATAAACTGTCTACATTTGTTATATTGTTTATTATTGAAGTTTGGGGAATATTGAGAAGTGTTTTTTTTGCTCTTATTTTTTTCTTTGTTTTGAGGTTAATATTTTTGGTTTTACATCTATTTGATGATACTGATTTCATGAAAAGCGTTGATTCATTGTTAATGCCCCTGTCTGTTAAGATAAACAATATAGTTACAGATAAGCATATGTCTTATGCTATTAGTTTAATTGTGGCAGGAGCATTGTTATTGGCATTTATAATCATTTGTGAGCAAGCTATATGGGCTATTAGTATTCTAGGCTTTTATTTACCTTTTTAGGAATTTTAGTGTTTTTACATGAATTTAAATATGACCTGCAAGGTATAAGTGGCCTTGGTAAGAAAGGGCTTGAGAGATTAAATAGTCTTCACATTACAAATATCAGAGAACTTATAGAATATTTTCCTAAAAAATATGAGGATCGTAAAAATATAAAAACTTTCCCAGATTCACTGGAGGTGAGAAATTGCGAACTCATGACAGTTTTTACTGTTTTAGAACATAGAGATTTTGGAAATAATTTTAAAAGGAATTTAAAACTTATAGCTCAGAGTGAAAATAATGAGATATTTGAAATTCTTCTTTTTAATAGGGGATTCTTGGAAGGGGTTTTTAAGGTAGGTCAAAAATTTTATATTTATTCTAAGTTCAATTACAACGATTATACTCAGATGTGGAGTTGCTCTAATTTTGATAGTGAAGTGTTTAGTTGTAATCCTGAAAGATTTAAAAAAATTATACCAGTTTATTCTCTTAGCGAAGGACTAACTTCTAAGAAAATATCGTCTTATGTAAAAGAAGCCCTTGTTTATTTTTTAAAGTTTGGGCAGTCAGACGTTCCTGAATTCTTGATAAATAAGTATTCATTGTTGCCCTTTCATGAGGCTTTAAATGAGATTCATTTTCCAAGTTCATTTGAAATGCTTGAAAAGGCAAAAAAGACTTTGATTTATAGGGAGATTTTTTTGCTTCAGTTTTTTTCAAGAGGAAAAAGTTCTGTATTTTTCTTAAGGAAAGAAAGAAATTTACCTAGGAATTTGCTTGATCAAATTATTTTAAAACTTCCATTTAAGCTTACAAAAGATCAAAGAGTTGCAATTGATGAAATAATTAATGATCTTGAAAGTAATAAGCCAATGAATAGATTATTGCAAGGTGATGTTGGAAGTGGGAAAACCATTGTTGCTTTTCTCTCTAGCATTCCTTTAATTGAAGCTGGATATCAAGTTGCGTTGATGGTGCCTACTGATCTTTTGGCGCGGCAACATTATAATAATTTAGCAAATATATTAAAAGATTTTAATGTTTCTATAGCTTTTTTAACTGGTAGTTTAAAAAAGAGAGATAGAGATGAGGTTTTAGAGAAAATTCAAAGTGGAACTTATAGTTTAGTAATTGGAACTCATGCTATTTTTTCTCAGGGAACAAAATTTAAAAGATTAGCTTATATCATTATTGATGAACAGCATAAATTTGGTGTTGAGCAGAGAGAGGAGCTTAAAAATAAGGGAGAGGAGGTTGATGTGCTTTTAATCTCAGCAACTCCTATTCCTAGAAGCTTAGCTTTGACCCTTTTTGGCGATCTTGAGATATCTTTAATTAGAAGAGGTCCTGCAGGTCGAATACCTGTTACTACGTATTTAGCAAAACATGGCAATGAAGAGAAGGTATATGAATTTTTAAAAAATGAACTTGCAAAAGGACATCAGGTTTATTTTGTTTATCCCCTAATATCATCTTCACAGAGGTTTAATTTAAAAGATGCTACTAGTATGTGTTTAAATCTTAAGAATATTTTTGTTGAGTATTCTGTTGAAATGATTCATTCTAAGCTTGAATCTCATGTTAAGGAAGAGATTATGCATGATTTTTACTTAAAGAGAATAGATATTTTAGTTGCAACGAGTGTTATTGAAGTTGGTATTGATTGCCCAAATGCGACTTGTATGGTAGTAGAGCATGCTGAGCGTTTTGGACTCTCTACTTTGCATCAGATTAGAGGACGTGTTGGTAGAGGTAGCTTAAAGTCTTTTTTGTTTTTGCTTTATAAGGAACCTTTAACAGAATCGGGAAAATTTAGACTTAAGACTATAAAGGAAAATATAGATGGATTTAAAATAGCAGAGGAAGATCTTAAATTAAGAGGTCCTGGCAATTTATTTGGTCTTGAGCAAACTGGTTATTTAAAACTTAAGATAGCTGATTTTATTGAAGATAGAGAAGTTGTAAGATTGATTAGAGAAGAACTTAATATGTTTTCTTTAAATAAGGCTTATTATAATAAATCAGATATTGAATTACTTGATAGTCTTTTACTCTCATATTTAAGATCTGTTGCTAAAGAGAGTTAATATTAATTTGTATATTTTTGAATTAACCGTGAAAGTTCTTTTTTATTTTCATGCCAAAATTTGAGAAGTTTATATTGTAAATTGTTGAAATATTTTTTTTGTAAGATACAAGCTTGTTTGCCAATGTACATGTAATGCCAAGGTTCTGGTTTATAACCAGTTTCTCTTTCATGATTCTTTGGATACGATAATGAGAATCCATGTTTTAATGAATTTTCATAAAGCCATTTACCAGCTTTTGTATTTAGTAAATTATCATCTATTTTTATAAAATCTATGGTTGTTCCTAGTTGGTGTTGTGAGTGATCAGGAGTTGCTGATTGGATTGTTGCTATCTTAAGTCCGTAAGTTTTTACGTTATATTCAAATAAAAATTTTTGATATTCTCTTGTTCTGTATGCTGATACTATTTTTATTTGTAAGCCATTTTTTTTTCCTGCCTCTACAAGACTAATTAAGTCATCTATTAATATTTTTCTTATCCTTAAGTTTTCTTTTCCAATATTTTTTAATTCTTTGAAATCTTTTAAATAAACTAAATCAGTTGGGTTGTATTCTTTAGGAATCGGGATTTTTTTATTTACAAGTATTAAGAGATCATTCTTTTCTGCTTCAAGCAATGGGTTAAGCTCTTTTATAAATTGAATAGGATTGTCCTTTATTTGTTTTTGATAAGATTTATCTAAAGTTTGTATAGTTTGAAGTACGATTTTTAAGTCTTGTTTTGATATTGAGTTTGCTTTTAAAGTCAAGTTATTAACTAATAGTATTAGTGAAAGAATATTTAATGATCTCATTGGAATGTAATTATATTATAGTTTGTTTTTGTTATGGGAGTAATTTTTAAAATTTTATTGATGTTAAGTTTAAATTTAGTTTATAGAAATAATAAACTAAATAAAATATATTAAATAAATTTGATAGTTATTATTCAATATTAAGAGAGTTATTGGTATTAGCCATCTCTGCAGCTTGTGAGACTTTTTATTTCAATTGGTGCATTTTAATAATTGGATTTTATGATTGCTTATTTAGGTCTTGCGCAAGTGCCAGGAACCTTTCTTGTTAATAGGATAATTTTTCTTTGTTTGATTGTTATATTGGCATTGAGTTTAGTGTTTATGCTTTTCAGGCGTTTTCTAAGGGAAATTTACACATATTAAGCAAGCGCTTACTTATTCTTTGCTTCTTGGAACAATTATTGGAATTATTTTTATGTATCCTTTATTTTCTCAAGGGAGATTATTAAGCTATTCGTAGAAGAAAAAGTATTAAAATTTTAGAATGGATTATTTAAGGATTGTTTTTGTTCTCTATATTTTTATACCTTATTCTTTTTTATCTGCCATGGGTTTTAATAGTATTAAGGACGTAAAGATACCTTTAGTTATTACTATATTTGTTGTATTAATGAATATTATTTAAATTACATTTTGATTTTTGGGTTTAAGATGGGAATAATTGAAGCAAGAGTATGTTACTTTGATTGCTAGAATTATCTAAAGGGCAAAAAGTATGTTAGGGCATTGGGAATGTTTGGGGGGTTATTTTGTGATTTTTGGTGGTCTTTATTCTTTGCTTAATATCTAAAAGTTGTGCCTATTATTTTAGTAATTTAAATTATTATGAACTTGTTAGCACCTTTATCTTTATTTTTGCAAGTATTGTTGTTTTTGAGAGTTTTAAAGCTCACAGATACTTAGTGGTGTTTTTAGAAGCTAGTGGAATTCCTAATGTTTGTTTTTGTATTGAGGCAGGAGTAATTGTTTTTTATACATTGCCAGTTGTTTATTTGGGGGGTACAAATTTTAGATTGTAATTAATAGTTTTTATTGTCAATCTTGAAGAGATCATTAAAAATATATCTATTGTAATAGAGTTTTTTAAAGATAATTGGATAAGGGAAATTCATTTTGAAGAACTGATTTAATTTTTAAAATGCACTATAATGACAACTAGGGTATTGTATGAGCTATGAATTTAAAATTTATTTTGATTTCTTTAATAAAGGAATTCCCTCTATTTTTCTATAGTATGTTTGTTTAAACTCGAATTCGTTTGTTTTTTTGACAATTTGAAAATTTGCTGTTTTTGTATTTAGGGGGAGGTTATGTATTCATTAAGTAAATTCAAGAAAAGCAGTGTGTATCAAGATATTTTAAATATTGCAATCCCAACAACCATTGAATTCTTTTTATTTAATGTTGTTGCATTTACAGATAATATTATGGTGTCTTATCTTGGCGATTATCCTGTTGTTGGGGTTTCTCTTGCAAATAAATTTTTCGAACTCTTTAGTACTATTGCTTTTGCCGTAATGGGAGCTTATAATATATTGGCAACAAGGCAATATGCCCAAGGTAATATTGCTGGTTTTAAAAATACATTTTTTATTAGCATTTTAATTCTTCTATTTTTTTCCTTTTTATTTATAGTAATTTCATTATTTTATTCATATTTTTTTCTTGGATTATTATCTGATGACTTATTAGCTATTTCTTATGGAGTATCTTATCTTAATATTGCTGTTTATTCTTTTATATTTGCAGTTGTTAAGGGAATTATTGCTAATTCACTAAAAGTTGTTAAAATAACTAAAATTCAAATTGCTACTTCTGTTATTTCAGTTATTTTGAATGTGGTTTTTAACTATTTATTTATTTTTGTGCTTAATATGGGAGTAGTTGGTGCTGCTATTGCAACTACGTTGGTTCGCCTGATTGAGCTTATTTTTTATCTTATTTATACTGTTTTTAATACAAATTCACATTTTTATCTTAAGCTTGAAAATTTAAAAATCAATCCTGTGATATTTTCTGAGTTAATTAAGGTTTTTGTTCCAATTTTTTTAAATGATTTTATTTGGTATTTGGGATATTTTGGTTTAATTGCGATCTTTTCAAGAATTGATACGGCTAAGTATGCGGCTTATAGTATAACTTTTTCTATTTATTTTATTGGATTTAATATAATTCATGCTTTTTGCTTTGCTGTTAATATTGTGATGGGACATGAGATGAATAATGATAAAGAAGAGATAATGTCTGTTGCGATATATTTGAGCAAGATAGGTTTTGTTTTGGCTGTTTTGACTTCTTTCATAATGTTTGCTTTGTCATTTATAGCCCCCCATATTTTCTATAAATTGGAGTATGCAGATCTTATGGGAGTTATGCTAAGATATTATTCTATTTCAGTATTTTTTACATCACTTGCGTTTCAATATTTATTTGGGTTTTTCCGTGCAGGTGCATCTCCAAATTTTGGAGCTATTATGGAAGGTTCTGTAACTTTTATTTATACAATTCCTATTGCATACTTTTTAGCAAAGTATACGCAGACCCCATTTGAACTTATTGTCTTTATTCCAACTCTTGAAGATGTAATTAAGTTGGGTATTTCTCTTCCTTATTTTTATAGTACTAAGTGGATTAAGTCTATTAAAACAGGTTGATTATTTTGTTATAATACTGATGCTGTGTATTTAAATGATATAAGAGGTAAAAATTTTTTGATTATGGGCTTGGGGCTTCATGGAGGAGGTCTTGCTGCTGCTAAATTTTTGTTGAAACATGGCGGTAATTTGGTAATTACTGATTTAAAGAGTGAGTTGGAATTAAGTCCAAGTATTAAGTCCTTGAAGCAATTTAAAGATAAAGTTCGATATGTTTTAGGATATCATGATGAGGATGATTTTAAGAGCGCAGATATTGTTATTAAAAATCCTGGTGTAAGCTTTGATAATAAGTATTTAAAGCTTGCAAAAAGAGTTGAGACCGATATTAGTTTATTTTTAATGTTTAATCAAAATCCGATAATTGCTATTACAGGAACTAAGGGAAAATCTACACTTGCATCTCTTTTGCATAAGGTTTTAGTTGCTAAGTATCCGAATTCTAAGCTTGGAGGTAATATTGGGATATCTCCTTTAAGTTTTTTAGATGAACTTGATGGAACATCGCCTATTGTTTTAGAACTTTCTTCTTGGCAATTACATGATCTTGAAAATTTGTGTCCTATTATTAGTATTATTACAAATATTTATTGTGATCATCAAAATTATTATTCAAATTTTGATAGCTACATAGCAGATAAGTCAAAAATTTTTATAAATCAAAATTCCGGGATTTTGATCTCTCAGGATCAAGCTTATTATAATTATTTTTATAAATTTAAATCTAAATCCAAGCTCATTTTATTCTCAGAAACTGTGCCTTTAAACTTTAAAAATGATATTTTTTATTTTGAGATGGGTAAAGTTTATTTAAATAATAAAGTGATGGGTACTCTTAGTGACTCAAGAATTGTGTTATTGATCTCTAAAATGATCACCGTTTTTATTGCAAGTTATTTACGTTTGGATTTAAGTGTTGTATCTAAGATTTTGACTGATTTTGATGGTATTGAACATAGGTTAGAATTCGTAAGGGAATTTGAAGGTGTTAAATATTATAATGATACGGCATCAACAATTCCTGATTCTACAGTTTTGTCTGTTAAAAGTTTAAGGCCCTACGGAGGATTGATTAATCTTATTACTGGCGGGACTGATAAAGGGCTTGATTTTGCAGTTTTTGGTGAGATTTTAAGTATGGTTAAAACTTGGATCTTATTAAGAGGAAGTGCTACTTTAAAGATTATTAAATTTTTAGAAGATAATAATCTTCATTATTTTATCTTCTCTTCTTTAGAAGAATGTGTTTATTATGCTAAAAAAAACTCTATTCGGGATGATATAGTTTTATTTTCCCCAGCCAGTGCTTCTTTTGAGCTTTTTAAGAATGAATTTGATAGAGGACTGCAATTTAAGAATTTAGTGAGTATTATGACTTAAAATCTTTTTTTTATGATTTTATAGTAGATGTATCTTAGTATTTCAAGAATGCTATAAACTTTATATAAAAATTTTTTGTACACAAAGTCATAACATCCAATTCTATGAATAAGTTTTCCCCCAAATCCAGTCTTGAATTGAAATAGACCAAATAAAGGGTGTTTTGCATCAGCAGTTGGAGGAATTCCTAGAAGATCATATTCTTTTATTGAAAGACTTTTAAGCATTTGTATTGTCTTAAATTGTACAGCATAATTTGGCATTAAGTGCCTATTTGATCTACTTGAGGCACCGTAGAGATATGTAGCCTTGTCTTTATATATTCCAACAATAATTCCAGATATTAGTTGTTCATTGTGTAATGCAATTATTAGTTTGATTTTGGAATTTGTATCTTCTGTGAATGCTTTTATTAAGTTTTTTATATAATCTTTTGAGTGAATAGCGAATTTATCTCTTTGGGCGGTTTCTTTATGAAGTTTATAAAATTCATCAAAATATTTAAAATCATCATCTATAATGACTTTAATATTTTTTTTGCTGCTAAGGTTTATATTGTATCTTGTTTTCTTTTTCATCTTAGCTTTAATGGCATCTAATGAATCTTGCAAATCTAGTATGGTTGTATTTGATGGTTGTATGTCATCGAATGATTTTTTAAGATTTTTAAATTTAAGTTTTAGTGGAATATAGTCTTCTTTTAAGCTTCTTGTGGTATAAAACATTAAATCATATCGTACAAATATGGTATTTTTATGTAAATATTGCCTTATATCTTCACTAAATTTTTTGATTTGGGTATTAAGTTCATATGCATTAATTTCTTCAATTTTCTTATTTGAAAATTCTGGATGGGCGATGTAACTTAAGTAAAGATTTCCAAAGATCTTTCTTTGCATCACAAGAATTTTATTAAAATGGTCACTACTTAATGCTATGGCTTTCCATGGACTTTTATTGCTTGAGGTTTTTTTTACAATTGTCCATAGTTTGCTTTGCAGATAATTTTCATTTAAGCTTTCTATTTGAGTTTTTTTAATATTCATTGATTTTTCTTGATTTAAGACTTAATAGACCTTTCCATTTGGAATTTCTATAGATAGTATTTTTTCTTTAGAATGTTCTAGTATTAGGTTAATACCGTTTATTTTAAGTTCTCCATTTTCTGCTACAATTTGAGTTTTAAAGAATTTATCTATGCTGATCTTAGCTGGTGATTTTAATTCCTTGTAACTATCACTCTCAAGTATTATTCTCTCCCCAGGAATGGGATTATCTTTAAAATCTTCTACAATTATTACTTTAAAATTCTTATCCTTATCTTCAGTTGCAATTAGCATTCCTTCAGATTTTATTCCTCTAAATTTGGCAGGCTTTAAGTTATCTACTATTATTATGTGTTTCCCAATTAGTTCTTCTTCTTTGTAATAATCCGCAAGACTGCTTACAATTTGTTTGCCATCAGAACTTCCATCATTAAGTTTTAAAATGAACAGCTTTTCTGCGTCTGGATTTCGCTCTATTGTTTTTACTTGTACAACTTTTAAGCATACTTGTTCGCTAAATAAATTTATTGGATTTATTTGATTGCTTGTTTGTTCATCTTGCATGTTTTTGCTCCCTGAATATTTTAATTTTAAACTATTAATTAAGTGTTTTTCTAGTTTTATAAATAGTACTTCTGTGAACTGAATTGTACTTAATCCCAAATTTGTTCCTAAGAATCTGTTAGAAATTTCATAACTGTTTCCAAAAAATCTTCTTATTTTGTCACTTGTGTGCGGTATAAATGGTGAGATTAAGATAGATAGATCCCTTATTAAATATATTAAATTTAATAATAGTTCTTTTGTTTTTTGAGGTGTACTGTCTTTTGTTTTCCATGGTTCTTTATCTTGAAATATTTTATTACCTGTTCTTGAGATGTCAAGAATTTCTTTTAGGGCCGATTTTAGTTCGACTTGTTTGAAAAAATTTAGGGTTTTATCATATTTAAGATTGATTTCTTGCCAAAAATCTTCTTTTATTTCTATTTTGTCTATTTGGTCTCCAAAGAATTTTTTATAAAATGTTAATACTCGGTTAACAAGGTTTGAGAAATTTCCAATAAGTTCACTGTTTACCCTTTCCATAAAGTCATCCCACATAAATTGAAAATCAGATTTTTCAGGTCTGTTATAATATATATAAAATCGCCAAATATCAGAAGGTATGCCAGTGGTAATGACATCGTTTCCAAATATTCCAGTTCCTGCAGATTTTGAAAATTTTAAGTTTTCGTAGTTTAAATATTCGCTTGAAGCCAGTTTGCTTAGCATTGTCCAATTTTCCTTGCTCCCAAGTGCTATTGAGGGAAATATAACGGTGTGGAATAGAATATTGTCTTTTCCGATAAATTGCACTAAATTCGTCTCTTCATTATTTTTCCACCAGGATTCCCAATCTTTTGAGATTTCTTTTGTAATTGATATATATCCAATTGGTGCATCAAACCATACATAAAATACTTTATTCTCATATTCCTTTTTGGGTACTGGTATGCCCCATTTTAAATCTCTTGTTATTGCTCTCTCTTTAAGTCCATCTCTTAAGAATGCATTTGTTATTTTAATGGCATTGGTATTCCAGTTTGTATTTAGTTCGGTTATTTGCATCCAATGTGAAAGTTCATCCTTTATCTTTGGTAAGTCAATGTAGATATGCTTAGTTGTTTTTATAATGGGAATATTTTTGCAAATTATACATTTTGGATTTATTAAATCGGTTGGGGATAATAACTTAGAGCAGTTTTCACACTGATCCCCTTTTGCATTATTTCCACAATTTGGGCATTCGCCTGTTACATATCTATCTGCTAAAAACATTTGATCTTGCTTACAAAAAAATTGTTCACTTTCTTTCTCTGTGGTATAACCATTTTTTTCTAGCTTTAAGAATAAATCTTGTACAGTTTCCTTGTGGCGTTTGTTAGTTGTGCGTCCAAAAATGTCAAATTTAATGTTAAACCATTCATAAATTGATTTGTGTATTTCATAATATTTGTTGCAAAGTTCTTCAGGGGTAGTTTTTTCAATTAAAGCCTTAGTTTCTGTGGCTGTCCCGTATTCATCTGTTCCGCAGACGTAAAGTGTCTCTATGCCCATCATTCTTGAGTATCGTGCAAAAGCATCTGCTGATAAGACTTGTACTAAGTTGCCAAGGTGAGGTATGTTGTTAACATATGGCAATGCAGCTGTAATTAAGTTCTTTTTTTTCACTTGATTTATTGTTTCCTTTTTTGATGTACTATATTCATATTTTAATACTAATATAGGTTATTTTGTGCATTTTATTTATTAAATAATTTATGCTTTTATTAATGATAAATGTGATATGGAGAGTATTATGGGATCTTTTAATTTTAAAGATTATGTTTGTGGTAGAGCAAAAAGAATTGTGATGGAAAAGGGAGATAGGGCTAGTATAGTTTTTCCTGAGAGTATGGATGATAGGATTTTAAAGGCTACTATTTATATTTTAAAGGAAAAACTTGCAGGACTTGTGGTGCTTATTGGGTGTAAGGATAAGGTTTTTAGAAGATTAAAAGAATTTGTGGGCTTTAGTGGTGATATCTTAGAAATGATAAGAGTTATAGAGCCCAATTCTTTTAAAGATTTTAATAGATATTTAGATGAATATTTAAGTTTACGATACAGTAAGACATTAACTCTAAGTAAGGCTAGAGAGGAACTTTTAGATGAGATTGTTTTTTCTATGATGATGGTGAGACTTGGTGAGGTTAAGACTTGTGTATGTGGTGCTTTAGCATCTTCTGCTAAGGTTTTAAGGAGTGTGTTTGGAATACTTCCTAAGCTTAAAGAAACTAAATGTATATCTTCTTTTATGATTATGGATACTGGGAATGATTTTGGTCGGTTTGAAACTTGTTTTGGGTATGAGGGAATTTTAATGTTTGCTGATTGTGCTGTAATAATAAATCCTGATTCTATGCAGCTTGCAGAAATTGCAATACAGAGTGCAAATTCATTTAAAAATATTTTTAGCGCAGAACCAAAAGTGGCTCTTTTAAGCTTTTCTACAAAAGGGTCTGCTCATTCTGTTGAAGTTGAAAAGGTGAGGTGTGCCTTAGATATCGTTAAGAAAAAATGCATAAACTTACTTATTGATGGGGAACTGCAGATTGATGCAGCTTTAGTTAAAAGTGTTGCAGAGAAAAAATGCAGTGATTCCTTGGTTGCTGGTGCTGCAAATGTACTTATTTTTCCTAATTTGGAGGCTGGTAATATTGGGTATAAGCTTGTTGAGAGATTGGCCTTTGCTAAGGCTTATGGACCTTTTTTACAAGGACTTAAGAATCCCGTTAGTGATCTCTCGCGAGGTTGTTCTGTAGATGATATTGTATTAACAAGTGCATTGATGATTGGTAGTTAGTTTATTTGAAATAGCAATGAATTCTTTAACAGAAATCTCTTCAGGCCTTTTATCTAAAAAATTTTTTAAGAAATCTTCGTTAAGAATATTGTCGTCTGCAATAAAGTTAATGATCGTATTTTTAAGTTTTTTTCT